>JALYNX010000075.1 GCA_030772935.1 Actinomycetota bacterium
ATCGGACGACGCCGACATCATCAGCACCGAGGCTCGCCGAGCCATGGCCGACATGTTCAACGCCGACCCCAACGAGATCTCCTTCGGCCAGAACATGACCAGCATCACGTTTGCAGTGAGCCGGGCCATGGCAACCACCTGGAAGCCCGGCGATGCGATCGTGGTCACCAGCCTCGACCACGACGCCAATTTCACCCCCTGGGTCCGAGCCGCCACCGAGAACGGAGTCGAGGTGCGGATCGCAGAGTTCGACCCCACCATCGGTGAGCTCGACCCTGCAGCGATCGGCCGACTTCTCGACCAGAAGGTCCGTCTGGTGGCGGTGTGTGTTGCCTCCAACGCCATCGGCACCGTGGTCGATGTCGAGAGCATCGCGACGATGGCCCACGAGACGGGCGCCGTGGTCTATCTCGACGCGGTCCACGCCGGGCCCCACCGTCTCCTCGACGTCAAGGCATTCGACTGTGACTTCCTGGTGGCATCTTCGTACAAGTTCTTCGGCCCCCACACCGGGATCCTCTATGGCAAGCTGGACCAACTGGCGACACTGGACGTCTACAAGGTCCGCCCCGCACCCTCGGATCCACCGGGAAAGATGGAGACCGGGACCCAGTCCTTCGAATCGATGGCAGGAATCACCGCTGCGGTCGATTACCTGGCCGGGCTCGCCGGAGATAGCGGGTCACGACGGGAACGTTTGGAGCAGGCGTATGCCTTGATCAGCGCCCACGAACGTTCCCTCTCGGAACGTTTTCTCGAGGGTGTGGCGTCCATCCCCGGGGTTCGGGTCTACGGGGTGCCCGGGGCCGACCGACGCCGGGTGGCTACCTTCGCCATCGGGGTCGATGGACACGGCGCGGAGTCGGTCGCCGCCCAACTGGCCAGATCCGGGCTCTACGTCTGGTCCGGTCACTACTACGCGGTCAACGTGATGGATCGACTCGGGGTGCTCGATCAGGGCGGCCTGGTCCGGATCGGGTTCGTCCACTACAACACGACCGGCGAGGTCGACCGGGTCCTGGAGGCGCTGGCCTCGATCTGACCGGGCTCAGGCTTCGTCAGGGCCCTCGATCGATTCCTTGGCTGTCCATCTCCCGTTCTTCTTCGCTGCCTCGACGAGGAGGAACTCGATCTGGCTATTGAGACTGCGCAGGTCCTCTGCCGCCCACCGCTCGAGGACCCGATGCAGCCTCGGGTTGATGCGCAAGAGAAAACTCTTGCGATCGGTCATCCTGGATAGAGGGTGCCGGCATTGACCACCGGCTGGACGCTGCGGTCCCCGGTGAGGACCACCATCAGGTTGGACACCATGGCCGCTTTGCGCTCCTCGTCCAGTTCCACGATGTGCTCGGCGGCGAGTTGCTCCAAGGCGTCCTGGACCATGGTCACCGCACCACGCACGATCAGCTTGCGAGCGGCGATCACCGCGCCGGCTTGCTGTCTGCGCAGCATCTCGCCCGCGATCTCGGGGGCATAGGCCAGCCGCCGCAAACGACAGTCGCGGATCGAGACCCCGGCCTCGTCCAAACGATCCTGAAGCTCGTGCTGCAGGGTGGCGGTCACATCGTCGGCGTTGGCCCGCAGCGACGGGCCTTCGTCCTCGATGTGGTCGTAGGGGTACTCGCTGGCCACGTGGCGGATCGCCGCCTCGGCCTGCACCTTGACGAAGTGCTCGTAGTCCTCGACGTCGAATGCGGCGCGGGCGGTGTCGACCACCTGCCAGTTGATCACCGAGGCGATCTCGACGGGGTTGCCGACCGCGTCATTGACCTTCAGAACGTCGGAGTCGAAGGTTCGGATCCGAAGCGAAACTTGCCTGCGTTGCGTCAAGGGGTTGACCCAACGGAAGCCGTTCTCCCGCACCGTCCCCGAATAGTGGCCGAACAGAGTCACCACCCGTGATTGGTTGGGCTGGTTGACGAAGAGCCCAGGCGCGATCAGCGTCCCGAGCAGCAGGGCCAGGCCGGTGGCGGCGATCAGCCACCCGTTCTCCTGCTCCAGCGCCACTACGAAGACGATGCCCCCACCCAACCAAAGCACTAGGGCGAGACTCGCCATCAGCCAACCCGAGAAACCGACGATCAACCGCTCAGAGGACATCGATTGCGTTTCTGTCATATCACGATGATATCAAGATGATATGACAGCCGTCAAGAGTTGCCCCCGGTTCAACCCTGGAGCGGGGTGACCCCCAGTTCTGCCATCAGTGACCGCACCCGGCGCTCCAATTCGTCCCGGATCGGGCGCACTTCATCCACCGTCTTGCCGGAAGGATCGTCGAGCTCCCAGTCGACGTACTTCTTCCCGGGGTAGATCGGACAGGCGTCGCCACATCCCATGGTGACCACCACGTCGGCGGCGCGGACGATCTCGTCGGCCCAGGGCTGGGGGATCTCGCTGCTGATGTCGATGCCCAGTTCCGCCATGGCGGCGACCGCGGCCTGGTTCACCGAATTGGCGGGCTCGGAGCCACCCGAGAAGACATCGACATGCCCCCCTGCCAGCTTTCGCATCAACCCGGCCGCCATCTGCGAGCGCCCGGCGTTGTGGACGCACAAGAACAGCACGCTCGGGTTGAGAGTTGTCGGATCCGCCTCGAGTCGGATCATCGCTCGGATCCGATCGGCGGCGAATCGCTCAGCGAGGAGCGGAACCCATGTGGTCGCCTGCGCTTTGCTCAGCAATCGGTCGGTCGAGTCGAGGAGGAATCGCTCGATGGTCTCGGTGTTGAGCTGGCCCGCGAAACGCCGCTTGAGTCTCTCCGCCCCCTGTCGCAGGTGGAGTTGTTCCGCCGTTGTCAACTGGGCCCGGGTAGTAGTCATTGCTGTTTCCTCTCGTTGTCGATCGCGTTCACCAATATGTCGACACGTCGGTCGATCTCTGAAAATGAGCTGCGGAAGTCGGCGATCAACCCGGTCTCCACCGGGTCGGGGATAGACCAGTGCATCCTTGGAGCTTCGAAGGGGATCTCGCCTTCGACCGCGAGATCACAAACCGAAACCACCAGATCCGGTGAGCCGACAACCTCGCGGTATCCCTTGGGTCGGTGCGCGCCGAGGTCGAAACCCATCTCAGCGGCCGTCTGCACCGCCTTGGGGTGCACGGAGCGCCTCGGGTTGGGCCCTGCGCTCTGCACGCGGATGCTGGACCTCGACCTGAAGAGAGCCTCGGCGATCTGGGAACGTGCCGAATTGTGGGTGCAAACGAAGACCACCGAGTCCGCCGTCAGTCGTCGCTCCGTGAGCAGTCCGTGAACTAGCGCGGTCTCGAGGGAGATGTACCGGCGGCGGCGGTCACCGGAGGACACCCGCCGCCGGATCAGGCCTGCATCCTCCAGAACGCCAAGATGATGAGAGAGAAGATTGGTCTCCGAGCCTGTGAGACGGGCCAGCTCCTGTGGTGTCCGGTCGGAAAGGGCCAACTCGTCGACTATCCGAAGACGTCCTTCGTCGCCCAAGGCCCGATGGATGGCCGCCCTCTTAGGTAGGTTCATGCCTCAGAGTATATTGACTCAACTATTCTTGAGTCAATTTAGCTCGATGGGACCCGAAGGCATGTTGATGGTCACGCCGGCCACCCCCGGTGGGCCGTCGACGACGGAGAGCCCGCTATCGGTGCCCAGCCAGCTCCGAAGCTCGTCGGACCGACCGGATAGAACCACTTGTTCGATCGGGCCTTGGCCCTCGAGCGAGCGCCCGGATGATCGGCCATGTCGGTGTCCCATTGGATGAAAAACGGATGGCCCCTGGTCAGAGTCTGCTCCAGACCCAGCGTCTGCCAGCGCAGCTCGACCCCGTCGGATGTGGTGCGGGACATCGGCTCCGGTTTGAGCCCGAGACGACGGGTGAGTGCCTCGATGTTCTCGGTGCGCAGACACAACCCGGCGGGGCGCATCGAGTTCTCCTCGATCATCACCGTGGCCCAGATCCCGAACGGGTTCGCTCTCGCCGCCCGCCGGTCGACAACCGTGAGTAGTTCGAGATAGTTGCCACCCAACGGGATGATCCGATTGGCGGTGCCCAACCCGGCGTGGCGGCCCCCACCCAGCGTCCTCAGGCCAAACCGTTTGAGGAAAGACTCCGCCGCCCGGTCCAGATCGGGGACGCAGACGATCACGTGATCGATCTCGAGATCTGATTTCGCCATCGACCGCGTCTCCTCTCGACGGGAAGGGTGCTCGAATGTTGTCGTCTGATCCACCGTAGACTTGACCCATGAAGCGTCTCTCCCCCCTCCTCATCCTCGGCGCCATCGTCGCCTTCTTGTTGATGCGCAGACGTGGCGGCGACCCGGTGGAGCCCGATTCCGCCTGGAGCCCGATCTTCCCCTCGTGATAGTCGGTGTGCTCGTGACCGGGGATACCGCGGTCCGAGCCGCCCATTCGCTGAGCGCACATCCCACTGTCGACGAGGTCGTCGTGATCGGCCCCGCTCGGAGCAAGAGCTTTCAGGTTGTGCCCACCGCCGAAGGATGCGACCTACTCGTCGGAACCGGGCCCGATGCTCCGGGGCTCGCCCGAAACCATGGAGTGCGTCTGATCTGGGACGGCGAGACGACCGAGGAAGGGGTGATCGTCGCCGGCGGCTCCGCGGCAGGCCTGGCCCTGGCGATGGCAGCCCGTGAGCCCGACCCTCGTCTGGTGGCTGTGGCCCATCCCGACTTCGAGGAAGGTTCGGATCACGTGGTGCGTTTCCCCGAGCCGGTGGGACGGGGAACGGTGGCCGACACCACCTACTCCCAGCGCCGGGTGGCGATGGCAAAGTCCCCCAACCGATTCGCGGCCTGCCTGGCGGTCGGTGCGGGGCGAAGTGTGACCATCGTCGACGACGGAGCGTTCCTCTCGGGTATCGCCTTGGCGGCAGGGGTCGACATCGCCGGAGATACCCCGAAGATGGTCTTTGATGACGCCCTCACCTATCTGCAGACCGCCACCGACATGGGCCTGGTCCTGGCCGACAACATGTAATTGGGACCGTGAAGGGTCATATCCGGACCTCAGCAACCCAATTACGAGTTGGGTGCGTCAGGTCAACGGGACGGTGACCGGAGCGGTTTCCTCGGTCGGGATATCGACTTGGTCGCCGGGAGCCGTGGAACCGTTGCCCGGGCGGTAGTCCGTCGGGGGATGCAGGACCTGCTGGGGCATGGGGACCGGGTTCAGAGTCTCTTCCAGCACGACGACCTCGATGCCGCCGACCACATCGGAGACCAGGTTGTAGGTGATGGCAAGCAGCACGGTGGCGCCAGTGGCCAGGACCCAGCCCACCACCGACCCGAACACGACAACCCTGAAGAACTGCTCCACGTTGGCGAACGGTTGGGCTCCCTCGTCGATCAGGGTGATCTCCACCATGAAGGCGGTGAGACGATCCGGGATGCCGGCCCGGTCGAAGACCGACCAGAAGATGACACCGCCGAGAACCATGGCAATGGCGACCACCGCCCAGACCACGGCCGAAACTTTCAGCGCTGTCCAGGGATCGATTTTTCTGATTATGCGTCGGACACGACGAACAGTTGCCATACCGGCTCCTAGTTGTGGGCCAAGTCTACGAGACAGCCACAGTTGACCAACGACATCAGGTCAGGCTGGGTTCCTTCACTCCTCGACATCGTGAACGGTGGCGATAGCCGATAGCTCGTTACCTTCGCCGACCTCGATGACCCGGACCCCGGTCGTGTCCCTCTTCTGCCGGCTGATCTTGGCGATCGGGGTGCGGATCCCGATGCCCGCCGAGGACACCAAGAAGACATCCCCGTCCTTGGAAACGGCGAGGGCGCCGACCAAGGTGCCACGAACCCGGGTGAGCTTGAAGGCCTTCATGCCCTGGCCTCCCCGGGTCTGGCGGCGGAACTCGCTCATGCTGGTTCGCTTGCCGTAGCCGGTCGAGCTCAACAACAACACCTCGTCGCCTTCGACGTTGGAGACTGCGGCCACCACCTGGTCACCCTCCCGGAGTCTGATCCCACGAACCCCCTGAGTGCTCCGCCCCATGCTCCTGAGATCGGCCTCGGCGAAGCGGATCCCCATCCCGCCCCGGGTGAATATCAGCATGTCGTTGGCGCCACTGGTCGGGCGCACCGACACGACTTCATCGTCACCCGACAGCTTGATCGCCACCAGAGTTTGATTCCGCGACTCGTATTCCTTGAACTCTGTCTTCTTGGCCACCCCGAACTTGGTGACCATCACCAGATAGCGGCCGGTCTCGTAGTCACGGGTGTCGATGATCGCCTGCACCGTCTCCTCGGGCTCCAGGGGGAGCACCGACTGCGCCATCACCCCTTTGGCGGTCCGGGACTGTCGGGGAATCGCATGAGCCTTGATCCGATGGACCAGGCCCTTGTTGGTGAAGAACAGGAGGTAGGCGTGGGCCGTGGTGTGGACCAGGTGCTGGATGACGTCGTCGCCCTGGACCTCGGCCGCCTTGATCCCCCGCCCGCCACGGGCCTGGGTTCGGTAGGTGGAGGCCGGGACCGACTTGATGTATCCGGTCTGGGAGACGGTGACTATCAGCTCGTCGTCGGCGATGAGGTCCTCGAGGGAAAGGTCGCCCTCGTCGGGGACGATCCGGCTCCGGCGGGGCTCGGTGAACGATCCCCGGATCTCGGTTAGCTCCTCCTTGATGATCGCCCAGCGCACCTTGGGATCGTCGAGGATCCTCTGTAGCTCGGCGATCAGGCCCTGGAGCTCGGCGAGCTCGGTGCGCAGCTTGTCGACCTCGAGCGCGGTGAGGCGGCGTAGCGGCATGTCGAGGATGGCGTTGGCCTGGATCTCGGAGAGCTCGAATCGCTCGATGAGGTTGGCCCGGGCCTCGGGGGTGTCCGCCGAGCCCCGAATCACCTGAATCACTTCGTCGATGTTGTCGACGGCGATGATGAGGCCTTCGAGGATGTGGGCCCGGGCCTGGGCTTCCTCCAGGCGGAACCTGGTCCGGCGCTCGACGACCTCCATCTGGTGGTCGAGGTAGTAGCCGATCATCTCGGCCAGGTTCAGGGTCCTCGGGACCCCGTCGACCAGGGAAACCATGTTGTAGGAGAAGGAATCCTGGAGCGGCGTGTTCTTGTACAGCTGGTTGAGGACCACTTGCGGGACGGCATTGGCCTTCAACTCGATGACGAGGCGCGTGCCCACCCGGTCCGAGGTCTCATTGCGCACCTCGGCGATCCCCTCGATCCGCTTCGAGTCGACCAGCTCTTTGATCTTGGCCACGATCCGCTCGATCGACACCTGATAGGGAAGCTCGGTGGCGATGACCGCGGTGCGACCCTTTCTGATCTCCTGGACGTCGCACACCCCTCGCAGCTTCACCGAGCCACGGCCGGTGGTGAGGGCGTCACGGATCCCCGCCGTGCCCACCAGGAAGCCGCCGGTGGGAAAGTCGGGGCCCTTGACGAATTGCATCAGCTCTTCGGCGCTCGCATCGGGATTATCGATCACGTGGAGGCAGGCGTCGATCACCTCGCTGAGATTGTGGGGTGGGATGTTGGTGGCCATCCCCACCGCGATCCCCTGGGACCCGTTGACCAGGAGGTTGGGAAAGCGTGAGGGGAGGACTGCGGGCTCCTGCATCTCCCCGGAGTAGTTGTCGTTGAAATCGACCGTGTTCTCCCTGATCCCGTCGAGGAGATGGGTCGAGAGCTTGGTGAGCCGGCATTCGGTGTAGCGGGCGGCGCCTGGTGGGTCGTCGATGGTCCCGAAGTTGCCCTGGGGGTCGATGAGAAGGTGGCGGAGGGAGAAGTCCTGGCCCATCCGGACCAGGGCGTCATATATCGCCTGGTCGCCGTGGGGGTGGTAGTTGCCCATCACGTCTCCGACCACCTTGGAGCACTTGCGGTGGGCGGAGCCGGCGGTGATGTTGTTCTCGAACATCGAGTAGATGATTCGCCGTTGGACCGGCTTGAGACCGTCGCGGACGTCGGGCAGGGCCCGAGAGACGATGACGGACATCGCGTAGTCGACGAAGCTCTGCTCCATCTCCTGGGTGATCTCGATCTCGGGCACGTTCTCCGACGGTGGGGTGCGGGTGGCCATGATCAGATGTCCAGGAATCGGACGTCGTCGGCGTTCTGCTGGATGAACAACTTGCGAGAGGCCACGTCGTCGCCCATCAGGGTCACGAAGACCTCCTCGGCGAGAACCGCGTCTTGCATATCCACCCGAAGCAAGGTCCGGGTGGCCGGGTTCATCGTGGTCTCCCAGAGCTCGGTAGCGTTCATCTCGGCGAGACCCTTGAACCGAGTCGGCTTGACCTTCGGATGTTCCTTCTTGAACGCGGTGAGCGCCGTGTCGTCCTTGAGGTAGTGGACCTTTGAGCCCACCTTGACCCGATACAGGGGCGGCTGGGCGATGTAGACGTACCCGTAGTCGATGAGCGGGCGCATGTGCCTGAAGAGGAGGGTCAAGAGCAGGGTTCGGATGTGGGCGCCGTCGACATCGGCGTCGGCCAGGAGGACGATCTTGTGGTACCGGGCCTTGTCGATGTCGAATTCCTCACCGACCCCGGTGCCCATGGCGGTGATGATGTCCTGCACCTCGCTGTTCTGCAGCGCCTTGGCGAGCCGGGCCTTCTCCACGTTGAGGATCTTTCCCCTGATGGGGAGGATGGCCTGGGTGGCGGAGTCACGCGCCGACTTGGCAGGCCCGGCGGCCGACTTGCCCTCGACGATGAACAGCTCGGACTCCCCTGGGTCACGACTCGAGCAGTCGGCCAGCTTGTCGGGGAGGCCACCTGACTCCAGCCCTGATTTGCGCCGGGTCAGCTCTCTCGCTTTCCGTGCCGCCTCCCGCGCCCGGGCCGCGCCGACGCACTTTTCGACGATGCGCCGGGCTTCGGGCGAGTAGCGCTCGAGCCATTCGGGGAGTTTGCGGTTGAGGGCCCGCTCCACGTAGGAGCGGATTTCGGTGTTGCCCAGCTTGGTCTTGGTCTGACCTTCGAACTGGGGCTCCTTCACCCGCACCGAGAGGACCGCGGTTAGACCCTCGCGGACATCCTCGCCGGTCAGGTTCTCGTCCTTCTCCTTGAGCATGCCCTTGGTGCGGGCGAAGTCGTTGATCGCCTTGGTGAGCGCCTTGCGAAAACCCTCTTCGTGAGTGCCGCCTTCATGGGTGTTGATGTTGTTGGCGAATGACAAGACCGACTCGGTGTAGGAGGTGGTCCACTGCATCGCCACCTCGAGCTCGGCATCGGTCCCCACGTCGGAGATGTCGATCACGTGGGCGTGGAGCGGGTCCCGCTTCGAGTTGAGATGCTTGACGAAGTCGACCAAACCGCCCTTGTATTGGAAGCTCTCGATCTTGGGCTCGGCCTCCCGCTCGTCGGTGAGCGTGATGTGGAGACCCCGATTGAGGAAGGCTGTCTCACGAAGCCGGGACGCCACCGTGTCGTATTCGAAGCTGGTGGTCTCCTGGAAAGTGTCGGGGCTGGGCCAGAAGCGGATGGTCGTGCCGCTCTTCTTGATCGGGCGACCTTTCTTCGGCTCCTTCGCCTTGGGATGGCCGTCCTTGAACTCCTGGGTGTAGGCGAAACCACCGCGCCGCACCTCGGCCTCGAGACGAGAGGAGAGCGCGTTGACAACCGAAACCCCAACCCCGTGCAGTCCACCGGACACGGTGTAGGCGCCCTGCTCGAACTTCCCACCCGAATGCAGGGTGGTGAGCACCGTGGTCAGCGCCGACTTCTTCGACTTCTCGACATGCTCGACGGGAATGCCACGGCCGTCGTCGATGACTTCGACGCCTCCGTCGGCGCGCAGCGTCACCGTGATCTTGGTGCAGAAGCCGGCCATCGCCTCGTCGACCGAGTTGTCCACCACCTCCCAGATCAGATGGTGCAGGCCGCGGGGCCCCGTCGATCCGATGTACATACCGGGTCGGCGTTTCACCGCTTCGAGACCGTCGAGAACGGTGATGTCCTTGGCTTCGTAACTATCGCGGGTGGCCGTCACGACCCTCCTTGGGTGACCTGGATGGAAGGTGGAGTCCGCCTGCTCGCGGATACTTTCACGTATGTCATTTTACCGATATTTACTGACAAAAACCAATCCATCCGTGGCGTCGAGCTCTCAGTTTCTCGACGGCGGAGTGACCTCGATCTGATCAACGACTCCCTCGCCGAAACGGGTCTTGAGGGTCTCCACCAACTGGGTTGCCCCATACCTGAGGAATGCCACCATCGATGGCGCTGAGGCCTCCACGACCAGGGTCCTCCCTTTGATCACAACCGGTCGCGACCTTCCCACCCATGGCGTTCCGGCGAGCTCGTCCCACTCATCGATGAGCTGTGACATGAGCACTGGGTCGGGGAGGCCCATCTTTCGGAAGACATCGCCGAGCGAGGATTCGAAGGATGACAGGTCGCCGCCGTTCATCTCTGGACCCCATCCCCTACCCGCCACACCGAGCCCGGGACCGGGACATCCTCGGGCCGCGCCGAGGTGATCAGGGTCTGGGCCTGATCCGGTATGGCTCCTGCCAGTGCTTTGGCGCGGTCCGGGTCGAGCTCGGAGAAGACGTCGTCGAGAAGCAGCACCGGCTGCTCCCCCACCACCTCTGCCACTGCCCGGTGGGCAGCGAGCTTTACCGCCAGCGCCATGGTTCGCTGCTCCCCCTGGCTCCCATGGGTCCTCGTATCCGCCCCATCGATCCGAAACACCGGTTCGTCGCGGTGGGGCCCGGTGGTTGTCAGACGACGGTCGTAGTCAGCCCTGCGTGACTGTTCCAAGGCGACGGCGATATCCGCGGCGAAGTCCCCTGAGGAGTTCGTCGAGATCTGCTTGGTGGTCCATGAGCTGACGTAGCCCAAGGCGGCGAGGTCGTCGCGTTGTGCGATCGAGGAGTAAGTCTCCTCGAGCCAGGGCGCCAAGGTCTCCATCACCGCGACCCTCCTCCCCATGACACGACCTCCGGATTGGGCGAACCGGGAGTCCCACACCGACAGGGTGGCCTCATCTCGCTCGCCGGCACGAAGAAAGGCGTTTCGCTGACGAAGTGCCCGATCGAATTCGGCCTGATCGAGATGGGCCGCGGGCCACAACTGGAGGGCGATCTGGTCGATCAAGTCACGTCGATAGGCAGGGCCTCGTTTCACCAGGTCCAGGTCCTCGGGCAGGAAGGCGATCACCCTGACCACACCCAGAAGGTCCGAGGTCCGGCGCAAACGCGTCTTGTCGACCTGGGCCCGCCGGGGCCCGACCCGGTTCAATTCGATCTCCATGAGCCGGGATCGCTCCGCGGTGGAGATGCCGGCGCGGAGGATGGCGCCATCGGCTCCATCCTTGATCAACGCTCCCTCCTCCACGGAGCGAAACGACCGGAGGGTCGCCAGAAAGCCGATCGCCTCGAGGAGGTTGGTCTTGCCGGCTCCGTTCGGGCCGAGCAGGAGGTTCACACCGGGGTCAGGGCTCCACTCGAGGGTCTCATACGACCGAAAGTCGGTGAGCGATATCCAGTCGACCTGCATTCACACCCGGACGGGCATCAACAGGTAGAGGAACTGGTCATCCGTGCCTTGGTCGATCACGCTCGGCTTGAAGGCGTCGATGACCCTGATCCGCACCGAGTCACCGGGGATGGCAGACACCCCATCCTGGAGATACCGGGGGTTGAATGCGATCGAGACCTCCTCATCGGTCCCGGTGTATTTGCCGTCGAGGTGCTCGGCTTCGGCGCCGACATCCTGTCGCGTGACCGTCACCTCGATCCCTCCGTCCATCATCTTGAGCCGCACCGGGATGTGATCCTCAGCGACCAGGCTGACCCGTCCCAGGGCCTCGAGCAGACCATCCTTCTCCACCACCACCTGATTGGGGTAGACGTCGGGGAGCAGTGATTGATATTTGGGAAAACTGCCATCGATGAGCCGAAGTCGGAGCAGACCTTTGTCTGAGGTGAACACCGCTTCCCGGTCCAGTAGTTGAGCGGTGACCTTGGTCGACCCGATCGTCCGTGGTAGCTCTCGCAACCCGCGTGCGGGAACCAGGGCCGTTCCCTGAAGCCCCACTCCGACGAGGTCACGTCGTGCCAGTCGATAGGAGTCGGTGGCGACCATGCGCAGACCGGCGTCCGAGCCTTCGAAGAGGACCCCAGTGAGAATCGGCCGCGCCCCATCCGCTGAAGCCGCGATCGTGACCTGATTGATCGCTTCCGCCAGTTCTTCGCCGTCGACCTCCACCCCATCGGCGACGATCTCCTCGTGCAGCGGGAAGTCGTCGAGCGCCAGTGGCCGCAATGTGAAACGAGGGCCGTTGCCCTGGATCTCGATGTCGTTCTCGCTGGTCCCTATCGTGACCGAGCCCGCCGGCATCTTGCGAACCGCCTCCGAGAGCAGCCTCCCGGGGATCACCGCCCGCCCCTCCTCCATGACCTCAACCTCGGCGGACGTTCGCACCGTGATGTCCAAGTCGGTGCCGGTGACTCGCAAGCTGGTGCCCGACACCTCGCAGAGCAAGCCCTGAAGCACCGGCAATGCGGTCCGAGTCCCCACGGCGCGATTGGCCCTGGCGAGCACATCGGCCAGGTCGTCTCGCTGAGCTCGGATTCTCACAGGTGGTTGTCCCTTCTTCTTTCTCTACTCATTGTCATTAAAGAGTATTAGTTGTAGTAGGGGGTTGTGGAATTGGGGATTTCGGCTGAATGATGAGGTAGGCATTGATGATTGTCCTGTTGATGGGGTTGTTGATCGATTGGGTGTATCTCGCCTGGTTCGGGGGACAACTCAATTCGCTGTGGATACAACCCCACCTTTCCTCAGGTCCTGTGTGAGTTGGGTGACTCGATCGAATACGGCTCGATCTGAGCGCAAGATCCGCTTCACCTTCTCGACCGAGTGCAGGACCGTGGTGTGGTCGCGCTGGAAATGCTCTCCGATCTTGGGAAGGGAGAGGTCGGTGAGCTCGCGGCAGAGATACATCGAGATCTGACGACACAGGACCAGGGGCTGGCGCCGGCTGGGGCTGAGCACGTCCTCGACCGAGAACCCGTAGGCGGCGGCCGTGGTCCGGATGATGGTGTCTGGTCCCAGAGGAATCGGCTCGTCGGGGGTGACGATGTCACGGAGAACTCGCTCCGCGGTTTCGAGATCGATATCACGTCGATTGAGCGCCGACCAGGCGGTGACCCGCGTCAAGGCTCCTTCGAGCTCACGGATGTTGTCGGAGACCAATCCTGCGATGTGCTCGAGGACGTCGAT
>JALYNX010000076.1 GCA_030772935.1 Actinomycetota bacterium
TCCCCACCATGCCGAACTCGAGCTCTTCGGACACCTTGTGGGCGGTCGCCAGGTCCCGGGTGTACACATAGGAGGCGAGGCCGTACTCGGTGTTGTTGGCCAGTCTGATCACCTCGTCGATATCAGAGAAAGCCACGATCGGCATCACCGGACCGAACACCTCTTGCTCATACACGGGGGTGCCTGGGCTGACGTCGCTGAGCACGGTCGGTGAGTAGAAGTAGCCGACTCCCTGAGGCCGGCTGCCACCGATCAAGACCTTCGCCCCGTGGTCGACGCTCTCCGACACCAAATTCTCGACACGGTCCCTCTGGATCGCATTGATCAGTGGTCCGACCGTGGTTGACGTGTCCAGACCGTTCCCGACCACCTGGTCCCCCGCCGCCGCGACCGCGCTCTCACTGAACTCCTCCGCCACTGCTTCATGGACGAAGAAGCGCTGTGGCGCCACGCATACCTGCCCGTTGTTGCGGATCTTGGCCTTGAGACCACTACTGGCCACTGCTGCGATGTCCCCGGCATCGGGGAAAATGATCACCGGGGCATTACCGCCCAGCTCGAGCGAGAGCCGGGTGACCGTGCGTGACGCGCCGTCCATGAGGAGCTTGCCCACTCGGGTCGATCCCGTGAAGTGGATCTTCCTGACCCGAGGGTCGTCGAGCAGCGCTTGGCCGATTTCGTGGGGCTTGCCGTTGACGACGTTGTGCACCCCAGGCGGGAGACCCGACTCCTCTAGCGCGTGGGCAATCAGCAACGCAGAGCGCGGGGTGTATTCGGACGGGCGGCTGACCACGGTGCAGCCGGCAGCGAGGGCAGCCGACACCGCCCGGGTTTGGTTGTAAACGGGGAAGTTCCACGCCGTGATCACGCCGACCACACCCAGCGGCTGATAGATGACGTCGATTCGCCGACCCGGCTGTCGGGCCGGGATCGAGCGCCCGTAGACCCGGCGCGCCTCCTCGGCTGCCCATCGGAAGTAGTTGGGTGCACTCGCCCATTCCCCGCGGGCCTCAGAGATCGGCTTTCCCGCCTCCTCGGTGGTGATCCTGGCGAACTCATCGAGATGGGCCTCGATGAATAGGGCTGCCTTCTCCAGAATCGCTCCCCGCTGGTAGGCGGTCCGATGCGACCACTCGAAAAACGCGGCGGCAGCAGCATCGATGGCCGCTCCGGCATCGGTCTCGTCTCCGAAGGGCAGTTGTTCGAGGATCTCCTCGGTGGCGGGGTTGATCAGATCCCAGGTGCCTCCACCATGGGCGTCACCCCACTGTCCGTTGATGTATTGCTTGAAAGGGATCACCAGATCACCTTATCCAAGCCCGGTGCAACCTGTTCCTGATGCAGGGGCAGTCGAACCGCCGACGGAGGGAGGGCTTCTGAAACTGCCCCTGCCTCCGTCTATTTGCTGACCGTCTGCTTTCTATTCACGGCCGTGAATAGAAAACGGGCTCACGACAAATAACCCTCAACAGTCGATGGAGGACAGGATGATTCGGGTCACTGCGTCATTTGCGTTTGCGTTCGTCATGGCGTTGCCACCGCTCGTGGTCGAGGAGCCCACCGATCCCGTTGAGAGCCACTGTGTCGTGGTTGTGATCGATCAGAAGAAGTCGGGAGAGTTGACCACCACCGACCCCACCTGTTTCGGTACAGAGCGTCTGGCTCGACTCTGGTCCGAGTCGGGCGTTGCCTTGGCCACGACTTCCGATCTTGGGGAGGATCCGGTTCAAGCCCTCCTCACATTCAATTTGGGGATTCACTACGACGGTTTCAACGGCACCGGATCGTCGATCAGCATCATCGGAGCCTCCTGCACCGGCGGCTGGTGGAACACCCCGCTTGCTTGGGACAATCGGATCTCGTCGTCTTTCCACGGATGTGCCGCCCTCCGACACTATGACCTTGCCAACAAAGGCGGCTCCGCCCAGCTCACCACCGGGGTGGGCACAATCAAGAACCTGAGCGCTTTGAATAATCGCGCCGAGTCGGTGTCTTACAGCGCCAGCTAGCGGTCAGCCGATTACGGTCGGAATTGGTGGTCGAAGCCACGACACCAACTGACGCCGAGGTCATCGCGGCCTCGCTTGCCGATCCGACGCGGTTCGGAGAGATCTTCTCGCGGCATCACGATGCCGTATATCGCTTCGCAAGCAGACGTGTTGGTGCCGACGAGGCAGCAGACGTGACCTCAGACGTCTTTCTCAAAGCTCTCCGGATCCGACAGAAGTACGACCTGGATCGTCCCAATTGTCTGCCCTGGCTCTACGGCATCGGGGTGAACGTGATCGGAGATCACCTGCGGAAAGCCCAGCGCCGGAGCCGGACCTACTTGAAGGCCCATGAGGCAAACCTCGACCATGACGACTTCACGACACCTCTCGTGGAGCGGGCTGACGCCGAATCGGCGATTTCGGGTCTCAACCGAGCGCTGGGTCGACTCGGCAAGAAGGACCGGGAAACCCTGCTCCTGTTTGCGATCGACCGTCTGACCTATTCGGAGATCGCTCAGGCTCTGGGGGTTCCGATTGGAACCGTCGGGTCCCGAATCCTGCGCGCCCGGCGAAAGATCATGGAGCAAATTCCGGACCTCGGACAAATAACAGGGCACGGAGGGACAGATCGGGAAGAGGAAGCCCCTGATGACTGAGACCATGCCACATCCTGTCGACCTTGCGCTGCGTGCGATTACCACCACTCTCGAGCCCGGCCCTGCCGATTTCGACACCTCCCGGGCCAAGCTCACGGACGCCATCGCCGCGGCGATCCCTCATCAGCGGCCCATGGGTCGGCGTTCCTGGGCGATTGGCTTGGCTCTCTTCCTGGTCGTGGCGGTGCTTGTGGTGCAGACCGTCTCTATCTCACCGGCCGCGGCCGTTATCACCGAATTCGCACGGGTGGCCGAGGCGAGAGACCCGTTACTGATCCCCGATGGTGATTTTGCCTACATACGAACTGAGGCAACAAGCATCAGCTACGCCGGTTCCGACGCGCTCCCTTATCTCCTCCCGGAGAACAGAGAAACGTGGATTGGCGACGAAGGAACCGCCAGAGTCAGCACGACAAACCTTGAACCGACGTTCTTCGCCTTGGCCGACGAGACGGCCTACTACGCCGCCGATCTCGACGAAGGCGACCGCCTTGGGGAGACAATCACCATCACGCAAACCGACATCAACCAGATCCTGACTGAGATTGACTGGCCTACCGATCCAGACGAGCTCGAGGCGATGATCAGATCGGTCATCGGCGACACCGATCACGACGTTGTCGAAACATGTCTCGAGATGCTCCGAGCCACCCTGATCTCACCAGAACTCAGGGCCGCCGTGTTGCGAGTCATCGCTGGCCTCGACCTCGAGTTGGTCGACGACGGCCCCGATGGCGCCACGTTCTCGATGGGCTTGGACCGGCCGTTTCCGATGCAGTTGCGGTTCACTCTCGATGACTACGGACATCTCCGATTCGAGGAACGGATCCAGACCGAGGGCAATCCCGATCTCGGAGTCGCTCCGGGCACGGTCGACTACACGGCAACCTACAGCGTGCCCGTCCTGGTCGACAGCCTCGAACGTCCCTAAAACCCTGCACCCCGATGTCACCCGTCGATCGATCCAGTTCGTCTGTAGTGAGTGACCAAGGAATCATCGTTTGAGCCGGTCTCCGGCCAAATAGACCCGGCATCAAACCCATCTCCCTCAGTTGATGGACCTCGAGAGCGGAACTTTCGCGCCGCGGTCTGGACGACGATCGTGGTGCTCCTGCTCCTCTCCCCGGCCGCCTTCATGGTGCTGGGCTGGTTCACCGACGCCTACCGCGACACCGCAGCCGCTTCGGAGGTCTCCCATCGCCTGCACGAGATCGTCTTCGGGATCCTCTTCAGCCTCGCCCTTGTCGGTGCGGTGTCACTGCTCTTCAGCGCAAAGGAAAGCGTCGGCGGGCTGATCCAATTGACGGTGACGCTGCTGACTCTTTCCATCATTGTCACGTCAACCGTGGCCTGGGATTTCGGGCTCTTGCTCTACCTGATACCCCTTGCTGCCGTGCTCCTCTTCGCCCGCCCTACCCGGCCCTTCAGATCGGGACCTATTTGGTGGTGGGCCGCCGCCCTGGTTGTGATTGCTGCGTTTCCGTTTCGCGTCGAGATCGATGGGCTGGTGGCTCGGGCGATGTCGGGAGCCCAGAACCACACAACCCACTGGTCGGCGATGGCCGCCTTTGTGCTGGTCCTCATCTTCCTCGGGGGTGTCGTAGCCCTTCGGGTGAGCGGATATCGGGTTGTGGCATTGAGCATTGCTGGCGCAGCCGCTGTTTACGGCGCCGCGAGTCTCGTGTTCCCGTACGACGCTTCGTCGCATAGACCTGGATACGCAGTTGGGTTGATTGTCTGGGCCGTGGCTTGGTTCCTAGGGGTCCGGTACCTGGATCACCCGCACCGGGCCAAAAGACACTCGACTGCGGCGAGAGTCCTCAGCCGGGGCTTCCTCGTGCTCGCGGTCCCGCTCATCTCGTTGATCT
>JALYNX010000077.1 GCA_030772935.1 Actinomycetota bacterium
CCTCACTGCTGGGTACATGCTCTGGATGCTGCAACAGGTCAACCTGGGCGAACCGGGGCCAGAGTGGCAGGGCAAGGAATTCCACGATGTGGACCGTTTCGAGCTGACGGCTTGGGTTCCCCTGATCGTGCTGATCGTGGTGATCGGGTTCTATCCCTAGGTGATCTTCGACACCACGACCGACACCGTCGTGTCGTTGGTGAACACCGTGTTCAACTCTGAGACCACTGCATCTCTCGCTGGCCGGATGGGAGGATGACGGTTGTGCCCGCTCTCGGTGATGCAGGTCCCAAGTCTCAGGTCTCAAGCCAATCCGGCCTGGGACCTGTGACCCGTGACTTGAGACCGAAGGTCACGCAGTGACCTTCGAAATCGATTATCTGGCGTTTTCCCCCGAATTCGTCGTCATCGGGACTTTGTTGCTGGTGTTCGCCCTCGACCTCATCCTGCCCCGCTCCCAGAAGTACTGGACGGCAACCGTGGCAGTCGCCGGCACCGCACTCGCCGCGGTTCCACTGGTGCTTCTCGCCGTGGATGGGGAGACCAGGTCGATGTTCGATGGCTCCTATGTCGTCGACGAGTTCGCCCTGGTCCTAAAGGGTCTGTTCGTGGTGTCGGCGTATCTGGTGTTCCTGATGTCTCATCACTACATCGAGTCCGATCGCTACTACCAGGGCGAGTACTACTTCCTGCTGATCTCCTCGGTTCTGGGATCGATGGTCATGGCTTCGGCCAGGGACCTCATAATCCTCTTCGTCGCCCTCGAGTTGACCACCGGTCCGCTTTACCTCCTGGCCGGCTGGCGCAAGGGCGACGTCAAGTCCAACGAAGCATCGATGAAGTACTTCATCCTCGGTGTCCTCTCGACGGCGATCCTGCTCTACGGGCTCTCCTTTCTCTACGGACTCACCGGAGAGGTCACATTTGCGGGTCTGGCCGAGGCCACCGCGGGCATGGAAGACGAGCCGGCCCTGATCCTGGCCATCCTCTTTGTCATCGTGGGTTTCGGCTTCAAGATTGCGGCCGTCCCGTTTCATTTCTGGGCGCCCGACACCTATGAGGGGGCACCCACCCCGGTGACGGCCTACCTGTCCGTCAACTCGAAGGCCGCAGGCTTTGTGGCACTGCTGCTCGTGATGTACCTGGCCTTGCCCGCGGTGTCCGAAATCTGGGCGCCGGCGCTGTGGGTGTTGGCCGCGTTGTCGATGACCGTTGGCAACCTCTCCGCCCTCCGTCAGTCGAACATCGTTCGACTGCTCGCATATTCGTCGGTGGCCCAGGCTGGTTTCATGCTGGTGCCCTTTGCATCGGCGGCGGTGGTGGGAGCGGACCTCGAGGAGGCGTTCTCGGCGACCGTCATCTACCTCACCATCTACGCAGTCATGAACCTCGGTGCGTTTGCCGTCGTCATCGCCGGCGCCGCCAAGACGCGGTCCGGTGAGCTTCGAGCCTGGAGCGGGCTGGGTCAGGCCGACACCAGGTTGGCGGTCTTGGTGGCTGTGTTCTTCTTCAGCTTGGCCGGCATCCCCCCGCTTGCGGGATGGTTTGCCAAGTTCGCCATGTTCCGCGCGGTGATGATCGCCGGTGGCACCGCAACAGTGGTGCTGGCTGTGATCGCGGCACTGAACGCCGTCATCGCCATCTATTACTACGCCCGGGTGGTCAAGACGGTTTGGATCGACGACCCGATCGGGGAGTTCGCCGACGACGCCTCGGCGGCTCCGGCTGGATCACTCCGACTCGCCCTCGGTGTGTCGCTCGTCTTCACGGTGCTGGTCGGCTTCTACCCGACAATCGCGACATTTGTTGGAGATGCTTCGAGAGTGCTGGCGGCTGGGTAGATAGTCGCAGGTCGCAAGTCACAAGTCACAGGCTGGAAGAGCCGCCCGGTCTGCTCTTGGCCTTGCCTGAGACTTGAGACCTGAGACTTGAGACCTGAGACTTGAGACTTGAGACTCACTCCCGGGGGTCTGGCAGATCCAGGATCTCGGTGATCTTCTGCATCGTCGCCCACGATCCCCGGTCCTGGTTGCAGAGCACAACCACGGTGAGGTCGGCGTCCACAAAGTGCGACACCATCGTCGAGACCCCGGGGTCGGCACCGCCGTGGCCATAGATCGTCACCTGGTCCTCGACAACCACGAGCTCCATGCCATAACCATACGCTTCGACCCCGTTCTCGTCGAACCCGTGTGGGGTCAGCATCTTGGTGACTGTGTCGGGCTGGAGGAGAGAACCCGAGGCGATGGCGTCGAGAAGACGAGCAAGGTCGGTCGCAGTGGTGGTCAGCCCGCCATCGGGCATCCCTCCTGCGGGCACGCTGTAGACGTTCGAGCGCCAACTCACGGGTGGCTCATCGGTCGCCAGGTAGGCGGTCGCCATGTTCTCGGGCTCGAGGTCGATCTGAAAGAATCCTGAATCAGTCATCCCCGCCGGTATCAGCACCTCCTCCTCCGCCACCGTGGCGAATGACTTGCCGGTGACCCATTCGATGAGCACTCCGGTGAGGATGAAGTTGGCGTCGCCGTAGAGGAAGACTCCGGGATCCGACACCGCCGGCAGGTCCGCAAACAGAGGAAGGATGTCGCGGGGCCCGCGGGCGTGATAGACCGACACCCGATCCCACGCCGAGGTGAACGAGGCCCAGGTCTCGTCTTCGTCGTCGTGATAGTTGGCCAGTCCGGAGGTGTGGGAAAGCAGATGATGGAGGGTGTGACCCTTGTCGAGGGCGGCCGGTCGATACTCCGGAGGAAGGAAGTCCACCAGGGGTCGATCCAATTTCAGGGTTCCCCGTTCGACGAGGCGGAGGGCAGTAGTTGCCGTGACCATCTTGGTGACAGAGGCCACCTGAAATCGGGTGTCGATGGTCACCGGGACCCGGTGACCGCGATGGGCCAATCCCGCCGCTCGGGAATAGACGGGGGCCCCCGACTTCCAGACCACAACCACCCCGCTGAACAGATGCTGAGCCGCCCGTTGGTCGATCCAGGAGCCAAAGCCCTCGGTCCCCAGCTCCTTCATCTGGTCCCGCGTACCTCGCCGGATCGGCGCAAAGCCCGATATTCCCGGTCGAGGAGCGACCAGAGTGAATGATCAACCCAGTTGCCCCTGATCAACAGCTCCTCGCGGAGAACCCCCTCCCTGGTGAATCCTAGTTTGTGGGCTACCCGGTCGGATTGGTCGTTGCCGACCGCGATGCGAAGGGTCACCTTGTGATAGCCGAGCGATCCGAATGCTTCGCCAAGTAGGCATTCCACCGCCTCGGTGCAGACCCCCTTCGAGTTCTCATCGGTGCGAACCCAGTACCCAAACTCGGCGATCTTGCCCAGCTTGGAGATGGTCCACAACGACACATTGCCCAGGTGACGTTCCGGCTTGTTCTTGTAACGGATCGAATAGTCCCACGCCCGATCCTCCTTCCAAGCCTGCATCGATTCCCGGATGAAGGCCGTGGTGTCCGCGTACTCATAGTCCATGCGGGCCCATGGGAGCCATTGGTTCAGCTCCGGCAACGACGAGCGGATTGCGTCATCCAGGGTGGACTGGTCACGCCTGGTGAAGCGTTGGATAATCAGACGATCGGTTTCGAACAAGGGTCGCGGCACTGGATCAGGTTATCGGCGCCCTTAACCTGACATCTGAATGTGGGACCGACTTCATTTGAGCCACGATGCGCCAGTTCTCGGAGACGAGCCGTTTGCTGCCGTGCTGGCCGCCCTGTATGAGGACGACGATGGTGCAGTGAGGATCGTCCTCACCAAGCGACCCGACACCATGCCCACCCACGCCGGGCACATCTCACTGCCCGGGGGACGGGCGCATCCGGCGGACACCGGGCCGGTCGACACCGCGTTACGCGAGGCGCACGAGGAGGTCGGGATCGAGCCGTCATCGGTCGAGGTGCTCGGGTATCTCCCCCCGATCGACACCGTGGAGTTCAAGCCATGGGTGGTCCCGATTGTCGGGCGGCTACAGCCACCGGTGCTGTTGATCCCCAGCGAGCGCGAGGTAGCTCGCATTTACACGCCAGCCCTCGAAGATCTCGCCGATCACGCTCGCTGGTGGAGCGTTCCATGGAACGGACACCCGGTCTGGTATTACGACCTCGGCGGAGACACCCTCTGGGGAGCCACGGCGAGGATGGTCCGCTCACTGGTTGGGCTTCTATAACCAACCGCCAAGGTTCAAGTTTTGGCACAGTTTTGGCCGATGTTGTCCAGGTGAGTTCACGTGCGCCGATCGAGGCACAGCAGCGGTTTCACAGATATGTGGCGGTGTTGTTTGCCGTGACTTTTCCGGCGCTGGCGATCCTGGAGATCGTGCGCATGGATATGAGGTCACCATTGGCTCCCATTCGATGGGCCAGCTACATGGTGCTCGCCATTTGGGCGATCTGGCTGACTCAGCGCGAAGACGCCAACACGATGACCCTGGTGCTCAGCACCACCTGGTTCTTTGGCATCCTGTCGATAATCGAGGCCCTCTACGGGGTGGAGATCTCGGCCTTCGACTTCACGACTTCCTTCGGCCTGGTGATGATGTTGGGGGTTTTCGCGGGCACTTTGAGCGCCGGAAGCAGGCTCGTCTGGTCTGGAGCCGTCGGGCTGAGCATCGCGTTGTGGAGCATCACGATGGGTGTTCTGCTCAAGGAGCCCGTTGAGGTCATCGGAGTCCGCTCGGTCATCGCGGTGGCAGGGGTCGTCTTCACCACCGCATTGGTTTCGCGCCTCTTCGATCAACTGTCCGAGGCAATTGCCCGCTACGACAAGGCCACCCGTCTGCAACATGCAATCGCAACCTGCTCCGAAGCTCTCTTGGTGCAGACCGACGTCTTTGCGATCTACGAGGCGGTGAAGGCCCTGCTGGAGGCCACCGATGCCGACTACGCCTACGTCGACAGAACCATCCAGGTCGACGGAGCACCACATTGGGAGATCATCGCCGATGCGAAGCGGAACTCGCATGTCCACATGGGAGGGTGGAAGGGCGGAGAGTACGACCGCGAGTCGTCCACCTATCGCGCCCTCTCCGAGGGCCGAGCCATCACTCTCCATACGGCGCGAATGAAAGGTGAGGAGAAGACCGCCTACGAGCGCGACGGAATCGGCTCGGAGGTATCCGTCCCGATCTTCGTTGCCGGGACCTTCAGAGGATCGATCGGATTCGTGTCCTCCCCCGACGACCGAAGCTGGAGCGAGGCCGAGGTGGAGACGCTGTGGCGCGCCTCACACATGATCGGCGCCTACTGGCGGCGTCAGGACGACCAGGACGAGTTGAAGGCATCCAATGAGTCCAAAGACAGACTCCTCGCCTCTGTCAGTCACGAGATTCGGACCCCGCTGACGGCCATTGTCGGCCTCGCCGAGGAGATCGCCAATAGCCGGTCGATGCTGCACGCAGACGAACTGGTCGAGCTCAATGGCATCATCGCCGTGCAGAGCCGCGAGCTGGCCGAGCTGGTCGAGGACCTCCTGGTTGCATCACGGGCCGAGGCCGGGAACCTCTCCATCAAGCCCGACATGATCGATCTTCGCGACGAGGTCGAGAGCGTGGTTCGTGGAGTCCGCGAATCGCACCCGAGTGGCAAGGACCTCATCGTGGATGGCGAGAACGTGAAAGCGTGGGCAGACGCTCTCCGATGTCGTCAGATCATCCGCAACCTGCTCACCAATGCCGTCAAGTACGGGGGGGAGAGGATCGCGGTGTTGGTCAGGGTCGTTGGCGACCAGGCTCAGATCCTCGTTGTCGACGATGGGCGGGGCGTGCCTTCTGAGGAGCAGGAGCTCATCTTCGAGAGGTATTACCGGGGACGGGAGTCTCCGACTCAGCCGGGATCGGTCGGGATCGGTCTCGCGGTTTCTCGTCAACTCGCCGAGTTGATGGGCGGAAGCCTTCGTTATGTCGACGCCTACGGCGAATCGCGTTTCGAACTGACCCTGCCCATCGAACAGAAGGAATCGGTGCGAGCGGTGCCGATGCCACCAGATTCGATCGCCTTGAACGTGGACGAAGCATTTCGAGTTTGACCGCAACCCGAATCGTCCCCTACTTAGGGGGCATAGAATGCGATCTCTCACCGGGGCTGACCAAGGGTGAACCTTCTGAAGAAGCGGTTATTGATAACCGGCACCTTGATTGCCGTCGTGCTCCTCGCCGCCGGAGCCCTTTTTGCCGCGTCCACATGGGGAGATGTGAACCGGGTCACGATCGATCGGCCGCCGCCAACCGAGTCAGGTTCATCTGACAACGGCGTCGACCCCGGCGATCCGGCGGTAGACATCAGCGTGCCTCCGAGCGGTGGTGACGCGCTGGATGTGTTCCTCCTCGTTGGGTCCGACTCGAGGGATGATCTGGAGGACACCGAGGGTTTCGGCGAGTTCGAGGGGCACCGGGCTGACGTGGTGATGGTCTTGATCCGGCCCCGGGGCGGTGAGCGCAGCGCCGCAATTCTCTCGTTGCCTCGTGACCTCCTGGTCGAGGACAGCTGCTCGGACGCGCTCCATCGTCTCAACGACGCTCTCGAGGGTTGCGAGACGGGCATGAATGGCCCAACCGCCCTGACAGTGACTGTCGAGGACCTGATAGGAGTCAGCGTGGATCACTTTGCCCTGGTCGACCTGGCTGGTTTTCAGGAGGCGGTGAACGCAATCGGTGGGTACGAGATCTGCCTCCCGCGCGCGGTCCGAGACGAGAAGGCTCAACTCCACCTGCCCGCCGGCTGCACCCTGGCCTCAGGAGCGCAGACTCTCGCCTGGCTCCGGTCCCGCAGCACCCAGGAGCTGACTGCCGATGGCTGGCGGGTCATACCCGGCGTCAGCGACTTGACCCGCAACGAAAGACAGCGGGAGTTCTTGCTCTCGATGATGTCCAGCCTCGGTGACTTCAGCAGCCCGACGGATGTCGCTTCGATGGCGCAGTCGGTTGCCCCTTACGTGACAGTCGATGCCGATCTGAGCCTGCTCGACGCGGTGAGCCTCGCCTGGACGATGCGTGGGCTCGGCCAGGGATCGATCGCGGAATTGGACATCCCCGTCTTTGATTCCACCACAGCGAGCGGAGCCGCCGTTCTCGTCTCCGAGGTAGACATCGCCGAGGTAGTTGCGTCCTATCTCACACCCGAGGTCGCCGAGGACTCAGCTTCCGGGTTCGCGGGATGAGGCTCGGAGCCAGGACCCGAATCTACCCGGCGCGGTCATGAGCTCCCCACTTCCCCCCGGACAGATCGAGACCAGGCGCTTTCCCGTCGTTGGCGAGAGAGTGCCTTCGACTCATCTGATCGATCCCTCTCAGTGGTCCCTGGAGATCGCGGGACTGGTCGAACGGCCCTTCGCGATCGGGCTCGAAGCTTTCTTGGATCGGGCCAATGTCGGCCTGGTGGCGGATATTCATTGTGTGACGAGTTGGAGTCGTCTGGCTATGAACTGGACGGGTCTGCCTCTCCGTGTCTTGCTCGAGGAGGCTGGGCTCGAGCCCGGTGCGGCTTTTGTCTCCTTCGAGTCCTACTCGGAGCGGGATCACCACACCTCCCTGTCTCTCGAAGTGGCGCTGGCATCGAGCTGGCTGATACACAGCGCAGACGGTCAACCTCTGAGTGTCGATCACGGCGGTCCAGTTCGGGTTTTCACCGAGGGTCGCTACTTCTACAAATCGCTGAAGTGGGTGAAGCGGGTGGTCGTCCTCGAAGAGGATCGCCCCGGATGGTGGGAAACCGACTCCAACTACCACAACAACGCGGACCCTCTCCCTGGAGACGAGAGATTCACGACCGGTTCGATCCGACCCGAGCAACTCGACCGCTTTCTCAACGCGATGACCTATGAGAAGTATCGGGGCCGGGTCATGGTCGGCCTCGACCTGAGGTCTTGGTCGCCCCAAACTCGAGACCTGCAACGTCTCTACCTCAAGAACTGCAATCTGTCCGGGATCGATCTAGCCGGTGCCGACATGCGGGAGTCCAACCTGTCGCTGAGCGACCTTCGGGGAGCCAAGCTGCGTGGAGCCGACCTCTCAGGCTCCGACCTGGAAGGCACCAACTTCGCCGGGGCGGATCTGAGGGACGCCGACCTCTCGGGGACCGCTCTGTCGGCCACGCGATTCCAGGAACAGGATCGTGGCGCAGACCTCACTGGGGCCCGATTCGACGGGTCTTGGGGTCTGACCGAGTCCCAGGAGGACTACCTCGCCTCGTCAACCTAAGGTGTCGCCCGACGTGGAGTGATCATCCAGGAAGGGTGAATGTGACCGATCGAAAACGAGTGTTCTCGGGGATGCAGCCCACCGGCGAGCCACATCTCGGGAATCTGGTCGGGGCCCTTCACAACTGGGTCAAGATGCAGGACGACTACGAGACCATCTATTGCGTGGTCGATCTCCATGCGATGACCTCCCTCTATGACCCGGCCGACCTGGCGCGGGAAAGACGGGATCTGGCCCGCATGATCCTCGCCGCCGGAGTGGATCCCAAGCGCTCGCTGCTCTACTACCAGTCCGAGGTGCCCCAGCATGTCGAGCTCTCTTGGATCCTCGGCACCATCACCGGGATCGGGCAGTTGGAGAGGATGACTCAGTTCAAGGAGAAGTCCGATCGGTCCGGCCAGAACCTGGGAATCCTGGCCTATCCCGTGCTTCAGGCCGCCGACATCCTGATCCACAAAGTGCATGCGGTGCCGGTGGGCGACGATCAGGCGCAGCATTTGGAGCTGACCCGGGACATTGCCGAACGCTTCAACACTCGTTTCGGTGATGAGTTCCCGATCCCGGAGCGAATCACCCCCGAGATCGGCGCCCGGGTGATGTCGCTGACCGATCCTGCCGCCAAGATGTCCAAGTCCGACCCTTCACCACGCTCACGGATCCTGCTTCGAGACACCCCAGAAGACATCCTGAAAAAGGTGAGGTCGGCGGTCACCGACACCGGGACCGATGTTGCCTACGACTGGGAGCAGAAACCGGGGATCTCCAATCTTCTCGAGCTGTTCAGCTTCTTCAGTGGTCGCGCGATCCCGGATCTGATCCGTGAATATGGCTCGGCTGGCTATGGGGCCTTCAAGACAGCTGTCGGCGAGTCGATCGCCGAGGGTTTACGCCCGATCCAGGAAGCGTATGCCGGGTTGAGTGACTCCGAAGTCGGCAAAGTGATGGAGACGAGTGCGGCCGTCGCCCGTGAACGGGCCGAGGTTTCGATGAGAACGATCCGGGAAAAGACAGGCCTCGTCTAGCCCTCGATTGCGGTCTCCAACAATTCGGGAGGCACCAGTAGCACCAGCGCTGCGAGCAGGTTGAAGCCGGAGTGGATGAAGATCGCCGGCCCGAGACGGTTGGTGCGCAGGGTCACCCACGCCAGGATGGCTCCCACGATGAAGAGTTGGGGAAGCACGACCGCGGCGGCTTCGAGGAGATGCGCCGGGTCGAGTCCGAGGAGGTGGAAAGCGGCGAACACCAGCGCCGTGACCACGATGATGACCTTCCGGCTCCTATTGCCCATCGATTTCAGCAGGACGCCGCGGAACGTCAGTTCCTCGGTCACCGGCGCCAGCACCACCGCGATAACGACGGCGGCGACCCGCGCCATCGTGGACTCGATTCCAGCCAGGGCGGATCCCACCTGTTGCACCGATTCGCCGTCGGGGAAGAAGAACTCGGTCAGGGGAAGGAAGAGGACAGCGAGCACCAGTTGCAGGAGAAGCCCGAGGAACAGATAGCGAAGATCCCCGGCTTCGATCGAGAATCCCAGATCACGATCGGTCTTAGTCCTCGCCAACAGCCAGAGGACGCCGAGATGCCCGATGTACTGGCCGGCCAGCCCTAGAACCAGCAACAGTTCGTCTTCTCCCCAGAGCAGGCTCAAGGCGGCGAAGATGCCCGCTCCGAGGAATCCACCGAGGACCACGAGGATGAAGTCGACGACGGTCCAGGTCTTGGGCACGGGCCGGTCAGCCTACTGAATGGGTCAGGGCTCCCACTGTTACCCTGCAACCAAGCGTCGCCGGAGGTTGGACGAAAGTGGAAATCGAGATCGGGATCGGGAAGTCAGGTCGTCAGGCGTACGGCTTCGACGACATCGCAATCGTCCCTTCGAGACGGACCCGCGATCCAGACGACGTCGACATTTCCTGGCAACTCGACGCCTTCAAGTTCCCACTGCCGATGATGGGCTCGGCCATGGACAGTGCCATCAGCCCGGCCACCGCGGTGACAATCGGGAAGCTGGGGGGTCTTGCCGTCCTCAACCTCGAAGGGCTCTGGACTCGCTACGAGGATCCCCAGCCCTATTTCGACGAGATCGCAGAGCTCACCAAGGAGAAGGCAACCCTGCGCATGCAGGAGATCTACCTGGAACCGGTCAATCCGGATCTCATCGGGCAGCGGGTAGCCGAGGTCAAGGCGGCGGGGGTGGTCACTGCGGGCAGCCTCACACCGCAGCGGGTTCGGTCCTGGGCGTCACATGCCTTGAGAGCCGGTCTCGAGATCCTGGTGATCCAGGGCACCGTGGTCTCGGCCGAGCACGTGTCGAGCCGGGAAGAGCCACTCAACCTCAAGGAGTACATCGCCAACTGTGAGGTGCCGGTCATCGTCGGAGGTTGCGCCAGCTATTCCACTGCGCTTCACCTCATGCGCACCGGTGCCGTCGGGGTGCTGGTGGGCGTGGGCCCGGGGGCAGCTTGCACCACTCGGGGCGTTCTCGGAGTTGGGGTCCCCCAAGCCACGGCCATCGCCGATGCCGCCGGAGCTCGGATCCGCTATCTCGACGAGACCGGTCGGTATGTGCACGTCATCGCCGATGGCGGCATGCGAACTGGTGGTGATGTGGCCAAGGCGATCGCCTGTGGCGCCGACGCGGTGATGATCGGCTCGCCACTCGCCTCGGCATCGGAGGCACCAGGCCGGGGTTATCACTGGGGAATGGCCACTTTCCATCCCACGCTGCCTCGGGGTGCCCGGGTGGAGGT
>JALYNX010000078.1 GCA_030772935.1 Actinomycetota bacterium
ATCGATGATCCGAAGCAGGCGTTTTCTCGATTGCTCCGCAGTCTCGGTGGGTATGAGTGCCTCGAGACCACGGCCCAGTCCGCCTCTCCTTGCCAATGCCTGTTCCTCTTCCTCTCTTCGGTTGGAATCCGCTATCCGATGACGGTAGGCGATGGTACGACGTGGCCTCAAGACCACCGATGATTAGCGCCTGGCGGCTCGATTCGGGGTTGAGGGCCGCCGCTATCGTCTCCGGATGCCCACCTTTCGTCAGGACCTGGCTGCATTGGGCGCCTATGTGCCAGGCCGCCCGATCGAGGATGTCGCCGGGGAGATGGGAATCTCACCTGACCAAATTGTCAAGCTCGCTTCGAACGAGAGTCCCGACGGCCCGTTTCCCGGCGTGATCGAGGCCGCGGCAGGCGAACTTGCCAGCTCTCATCGCTATCCCGACAATGATGCTCCCGCCCTCTCCACCGCCCTTTCCGGATGGCTCGGGGTTCCAGCCGAGCACCTGTGGCTCGGAGCCGGCAGCGTGGCCCTATTGGGCAACATCGCCCTGGCGGTGGGTGGGCCGGGAACGAGCGCGGTTCTTGGATGGCCCTCTTTCGTCATGTACCGCAACGTGTCGCGGTGGGCAATGACTGAGACCGTCGAAGTCCCCTTGACGGCAGAATTCCTCCATGACCTCGACGCTATGAGCGACGCGATCCGCGAGGACACAACTGTGGTCTATTTATGCAACCCGAACAACCCCACCGGGACCATGGTCAGCGGTGACGCCCTGGAGTTGTTCGCGGGCAATGTTTCCGAGCGAGTACTGGTTGTGGTCGACGAGGCCTATCACGACTACGCCACCGATCCCGCCTACAGGAGTGCTCTTTCCCTCGCCGTTGAGCTCCCCAACGTCGTGGTGCTCAGAACCTTCTCCAAGATCTTCGGGCTCGCGGCCCACCGTATCGGATACGCCATCGCCCAGCCGGCGACGATCGCCCAGCTGCGCACGACTCAGATCCCGTTCAGCATCAGCCAGGTGGCGCAGGCCGCAGCAACCGCCTCACTCGATGACCGCGTCGAGCATCGGAGGCGGGTCGAAGCCAACTCCGTGGGACGCCATCAGCTGCTCGGAGTTCTCGCGGAGCGTGGCTTGCCCCACACTCAGAGCCACGCCAATTTCGTGTATCTGCGGATCGGGGAAGACTCGATGACGGTTAGCGACGAATTCATGAGACGTGGTGTGATCATCAGACCGATGTCCCGTGGCTGGCTGCGAGTGACGGTCGGCAACGCCGCGGAGAACGAGAAGTTCGTGTCGGTCCTCGACGAGCTGATGGTTCACTGAGCCAGGACGCACGCGTGGAGCTGGCTGTCGACAAGAATTGACGGGTAGGCAACCTCTCGTACTTGAGTAATGGACGCACATCGAATCGCTTTGGAGGCTTCTCGCCTTCTTCCCCTGGCTCGCCAGGTTCTCGAGCGCTATCCGTTCGAGGTGCGAGAGCTCGAGCATCTGGCGACACATTCCAACGTGATGTTCCGGGTGGTCACCAACGACGGCAGGCAACTCGTGCTCCGGGTGGGCGATCCGTTCGGCAATTCCCGAGTCAACATCGAATACGAGGTCGACTGGCTGTCTGCATTGAATCGGGACACCGATATCGACGTGGTGAATCCGATTCCGACCGGTTACGGGGCACTGATCGTTGATGCCCGTGAGCCAGAGAGCGATCTGACCAGGCCCTGTGTGCTCTTTTCCTGGGTTCCGGGCGTCCCATTGGCCGACGGCGCCGGTGCTTTCGGCTACCGGTTGTTGGGAGCCATGTGCGCGGCACTGCAGGCCCATGGAAAGACGTGGCAGCCGAAGGACCCTGAAGGCATGCGGCGATGGGATCGCATCTTCTATTACGACCAGGGCTTGGACCCGGTCATCATCTATGACTCGCGTTTCGACCACCTCTTCAGCCCCGGGAGACGGACGATCATCGACAAGGCGGGTCAGGCCGCCACGAACGTGATCAATGCCTCGCTGGAAACCGGAACCACACAGGTGGTGCATGGTGATCTTCACGAATGGAATGTGCACACGGTGCGGACGAGGCTCTATGCCTTCGACTTCGAAGACGTGATGATCGCCCTCCCCGCCCAAGACATCTCGGTTTGCCTCTACTCGTCCCGGACCAACGCCCGGGCGGGGGATATCCAAACGGCTTTTCGCAAGGGCTACGAGGAGATTGCGCCCTGGCCCGTCGACGACCACGAGCAGTTGGACGGTTTCTATGCGGCCAGGCAGATCATGTTGATGAACTACGCGGCGCGGACCCTGCCGATGGGCGAGACCGAACAGTATTTATCCCAGGTGATGCCCTGGCTGGCGAGATACGCAGCCAGATACGGTTGAGCCGATGCGATTCGCCGACCGTCGGGAGGCTGGGGTGCTGCTCGGGCGGGCGGTTGCAGAGCGGAACCCGGTCGATCCCTTGGTGGCGGCTTTGCCCCGAGGCGGGGTTCCTATCGGGTTTGAGGTCTCAAGGGTGCTCGGCTGTGAGCTCGACGTCTTGGTGGTGAGAAAGGTCGGTGTTCCTTTCCAGACCGAGTTGGCAATGGGAGCCGTTGGTGAGAAAGGCGTGGTGGTCCGGAACCGTGAGGTGATGAGAGCGGCCCGCATCACCGAGGCCGTCTTCGAAACCGTGGTGGCGGCGGAGACCATGGAGTTGGAGACCAGGGTGGGCATCTATCGCGACGCGGCCGATCCGATCGATCCAGCCGGAAAGACAGTCATCATCACGGACGACGGTCTAGCCACTGGCTCGACCGCCCTGGCGGCGGTAGATGTCGCACGGGCCAGCGGTGCCCTGGAGGTGTGGGTGGCGGTGCCGGTTGCCGCGGCAGACTCGATCACCAGGGTCGAGGCCGCGGCTGATCAAGTGGTCGTGCTCCACCGGCCGCAACGGTTCATGGCGGTTGGAGCCTGGTACCGAGACTTCTCTCAGACGAGCAATGCCGAGGTATCCGATCTCCTGCGACGGTCCCGGGAGGATGGCTAGCGTGCGAAGCAGCTAGATCTGGAGGATGTGCATTGCCTTCGTTGGAAAAATTCTGCACCATCGACGCCAGCCTGGGGATGCGGATCCTGGGCAAGGCCCCCCAGGGGATGAGGATCGATTTCCCCTTTGAAGGCGTAGCCACCGGCCCGCATTGGGAGGGCGAGCGTCCGGTGGTCGGGGTCGATCATGCGACCGTGCGGGACGACGGGAACATGGATCTCATGATCTATGGGGTGATCGGAGAGAAGCGAGACTCGGTGGCCTACACCGCGAGAGGGATCTCGATCGCCAATCCCGATCAATCGGCCGATCCCAAGGAGCTGATCACCTTCCAGACCGGCAATGAGGACCTGGTCTGGCTCAACTCCGAGGTTGGGGTGGCCTTAGGCCATGGCGAGGCTGGGAAGCTGAACTTGGAGCTGTATCTGGTCAGGCCTTGAGTCTCGCACGAGGTTGTCCCCCTGCGGAGCGGGGGGACCGTCCGACCTTCAGGTTGGGCGAGGGGGGCGCTCGGCTTCCAACCCCCCCTTCGCCGTCGCTTCGCTCCGGCGGTCCCCCCTTGAGAAGGGGGGACAAATCGAGACGTGCGTCTTTGAGACTTGGGGACCAATAACCAGTAATGAACGGAACTTTCGGGGTTTTCGCCTAACGTGGCCTCATTGTCGCTCAGCGACAGGCCCAATCGTCGACCCACAAGGAGGGGCCGTGAACAAATCCGAGATGGCGGACAAGCTCGCCGACCAGGCGGATATCTCGAAAGCAAAAGCCGCCGAGATCATCGACATCATCTTCTCCACCAAGGATGGCGAAGGCATAATCGCCGTGGAACTGGATGCCGGTCGCAAGGTGAATATCACCGGTTTTGGCAATTTCAGCCTCAAGTCCCGTTCGGCACGCATGGGCCGCAACCCCGCAACCGGGCAAACCATCAACATTGCGGCGAAGAACTATGCCCATTTCGCAGCATCCAAGGGCCTCAAGGACCGCGTGGCCGTCTGAGAGCCTTCTATCCGGGAGTTTGTTGGGCCCCGCCTCTGGCGGGGTCCATTATTTTGGCCTCCACATGATTCCCGAGTCCTGGGTCCCGCCGCTGGCTATCGCTCACCGGGGAAGCCGCGAACTTTGGCCCGAGAACACCATGGAGGCCTTTTCCCAGGCGGCGGCCCTTGGTTTCAGGTTCATGGAGACCGATCTGCATGTGACCGCCGATGGAGTCCTGGTGTGCTTCCACGACGACAACGTCGATCGGACCACCGATGGCTCCGGTGCGGTCAGCAACTTCGGATTTGCAGAGTTGGCGACTCTCGATGCCGGCTTCAGGCACAACTCCCTTGGCGGATACCCCTTCCGGGGAAAGGGGGTGCTGGTCCCCAGCCTCGAGGAGGCAATGACGACTTTGCCTGAGGTCTCTTTCGTTGTTGACCTCAAAGTCGACGGCCTGGTGGGACTTCTTGCTGATCTGATCGAGGAGCTCTCCCTTCACGACCGATTGATCGTCGGCTCCTTCTCGGATCAGCGGCTGGATGACTTCCGCCAGGCCACCGGGGGCCGGGTGGCCACCTCCACCGGCCCCATGTTGAGCCG
>JALYNX010000079.1 GCA_030772935.1 Actinomycetota bacterium
GAACTACCAACTCGACGAGATCACGGCAGAGATGTCGTTCCTCGAGATGCTCGACGTGCTCAACGAACGCCTGCTCACCCAGGGCGAGGAACCGGTGGCGTTCGACCACGACTGTCGGGAGGGCATCTGCGGTAGTTGCGGAGTCATGATCGACGGCCAGGCACACGGCCCCCAACTCGGCACCGCCACATGTCAGTTGCACATGCGGAAATTCAGGGACGGGGCGACGATCACTATCGAACCATGGAGGGCCGCAGCGTTTCCGCTGATCCGTGACCTGATAGTCGACCGGTCCTCGTTCGACCGCATCATCGAGGCTGGCGGCTTCATTACCGTGGACACCGGCACGGCACCCGAGGCCAACCTGACGCCGATCGCCAAACCGGTCGCCGACATCGCCTTCGACGCTGCCGCCTGCATCGGCTGTGGGGCCTGTGTTGCCGCCTGCCCCAACGGCGCAGCCAACCTTTTTACCGCCGCCAAGGTCAACCACCTCGGTCTCCTGCCCCAGGGCCAGGCCGAGCGTTGGACCAGAGTCGAGCGGATGGTCGAAGTGATGGAGGGCTACTTCGGTTCCTGCACCAACCACGGGGAATGTGAGAAGGCGTGCCCTAAGTCGATCTCGATCGATTTCATCGCAATGATGAACGCCGACTACGTGCGGTCTACCTTCAAGAATCGGCGTGTCGACGCCGCCGTCACCTGACGAGCACGGTTTCGTGAGATAGGGCGCAAGGCCCCTTGCGCACCTTTCCGGTCGCGCCATGATCTTGGGATCAGTAACCACTCTGCGTCACTTGTGACCACATCGATATTCGCACCGTCCCGTCTCGCTTTTTTTCTTCAGATCACAGAGATCCGACCGATAACAAGGGCTTCGAGGAGTCAATGAATATTCGCAGGCAAAACGACAGGGGAGCGACGATCGTCGAGGCGGCGATCGTCTACGGGCTTCTCTTCTTGACGATGTTCGCCGTCGTCGAGTTTGGACTTGCTTTCAAGGATTGGCTCTCGGTCAGCCACGCCGCCCGAGAAGGTGCCCGCGCCGGCGCAACATACGGTGACGACCCTCGAGCCGACATCCAGATCCTCCGCGATGTCGAGCGCACTCTCAGTCCCGCGGGGATCGCAGCGGGGATCAGAACCCGTGTTTTCGAAGCGCCGAGCGGCGAGTCGACCCTCTACACGTACGCACCCGGCACTGGCTGTGGAAGCGCTCCTCCACCTGGCGACCCAGCACTTCCAGGATGTTGTGACTGGACGCCGTGCCCGGAGCCCTATCGCCTCACCTACGTGATCCCGGTCTGGGACCCGGCCGACCGCGACACCTAGGCCCCGACCACCGATCGCATCGGAGTCGAAGTTCAATACACACATATCTGGGTGACCAGCTTCTTCGTGCCGTCCAGCGACTTCACCACGGCCACCGATTTCCAGATTGAGCCTCAGGTGTTCGGCAACTCATGAGAAGGAAGAAAGAGCGCGGTGCGAGCTTGGTGGAGGTTGGGCTGCTTCTCCCATTGCTCATCAGCCTTGCCATCGGCCTCTCTGAGGTCGGGTTCCTCGTGGTGGACTACCTCACGGTGACCAATTCGGCCCGCGAAGGGGCGAGGACCGGCGGTGCCGCGGCGAACTTCGATCAAGGCGGAATCGACGCCGACGACCTGATTCTCGCTGCCGTCGAGGAGTCCGTATGCAACCTCACTTTTGGCGATCTGGTCGAAGTTCGGATCTTCAAGGCCGATGTCAACGGAGACCCGATCGTTGGTTTCATCAACGTGTATTCGCCCACAGGGGCATTGGCGTGCGATTCGGCTGTCACCAATCTGGGGTGTGACAACGGCTGCCCATGGGCGCCCAGCACCCGAGATCGGGTTCCCCCGACTCTCGACGTGCTTGGGGTCGAAGTCACGTTCTCCCATGCAGACGTGACAGGTCTGTTCCCGTTCCCGACATTCAACTGGAAAGAGACTGCAGTCATGCAGATCGAGCCTGACACAAGGGGCACACAGTGAGAAAGATGTTCGCCAGGGCAAGAAGCCGAGAATCCGGAGCGGCGATGGTGCTGACCGCCATGGCCATGGTTGTCCTGCTGGGGATGGCTGCCTTTGGCACCGACCTCGCGTGGTTCTACCTCAACGCAAGCCGGGTTCAGCGAGCGGCCGACGCCGGGGCGCTGGGTGGAGTCGTCTGGCTCCCCTCCCAGACCGCGACCGCCAACAGCACCGCGCTATCGATCGCCAAACAGAACGGATATGACAACGCCGATGCCGACGTCGATGTGACCTCCGGGGTGGTGGCCGGCGAGGCCAACCAGCTCCAGGTGACCGTACGCGACACCGTCCCCACCTTCTTCGCCAAGATCCTCGGGTTCCAGACGATGGACATCGAGCGATCGGCGGTCGCCGAGTACATCCCGCCACTGAAATTGGGCAGCCCCGCAGGCCAGTTCGGCAACAACTGCGACCCAAACCAGCCAGGATGCACCGGGCAGGCCAACTTCTGGGCCAACATCCACGGCAAGTGGACCGATAGGACAATGGGCGACGCCTACGCGTCGTACTGCGTCGGTGCCTCGGACGTCCCTGCCTGCACCCAAAACCCGATTGCGCGGCCCGGTGGCTACCTATATGGGATCGAATCCACCGGGGCCTTCACCGTGCAGGGTCTCGATCTTCGGTTCTTCAACACCTCAGGTGGCAATCCAACGAGTGACACGATCCGAACCGGTGACCGTGGTTGCGAGGATTGGACTCCGAGTGCGGCGGCCACCTGTGGTCCCACCATGCGCGTCAGGCTGTACGCCCCGGATCCGACGCCACTCGACCTCTCCGACAACGCCGCCCCCTTGTGTTCGGCCACACTCACCCCCACCGGGCAGGTGCTGCCGGCCGCCGCCTACACGTGGGCCACTCCCAATGGAAACGCGTGCTGGACGCAGTCCGGGTCGGGAATCTACGTCCTTCAAATCACACACCTAGATCCCGGCGCCACAGTTGACCGCGCTGGTCTAAATCGGTATTCGATCAGGGCCAACGGCGCTGGGGCGAAGTTGTTCGCACTGGGCGACTTCTCGATCTACAACAACGCCAGTGGCACCACGACTTCGTTCTACCTGGCGGAAGTGCCCACGTACTACCACGGAAAGACTTTCGTGGTCGAGTTGTACGACGCCGGCGAGTCGGCGGACAATGGAACCCTTCAGGTGGTCGACCCGAGTGCGACCACGTTCAATGACGGTGAGTGCCGGATCTACAGCCGCAACCATCCGACAGCGGCCGTTCCGGACCCGACATGGGCTCTGCAACAGACGATCGCGGCGGGAGCGAGCTGCCAGGAAACAGTGGCGCCGGGTGAGTACAACGGGCGATGGCTCAAGTTCGAGATGGACTTGCCTGCCAGCTACTCCTGCTCCACTTGTTGGTGGAACATGAGGTATGTGTACCCGTCGGCGGTCAATGACACCACCACCTGGCGGGCCTACATGATCGGCAACCCGATCCACCTCATCGACTGACCGCCGGTCCCCGGTCCCAGCTTTACATCAAGGAGTTTGGCGTTTCTGCCGACATTCACTTGAGGTCAATTCGAGCAGAAAGAAGCCAGATCCGCGGATGAGCAGGGAAGCGAAACACACCGGTCCTTCGATGCGCCC
>JALYNX010000080.1 GCA_030772935.1 Actinomycetota bacterium
AAGAAACGACATAGCGGCCAGTCCTAGTAGTCGATGCCGCGCCGCGCCATGACCCCCCGGTCGAAGGCGTGCTTCAACTTCACCATCTCGGTCACGGTGTCGGCGACTTCGATCAGCTCGCCCGGAGCGTCGCGACCGGTGAGGATCAGGTTCACATTCTCCGGCCGCTCTGCAATCGCGGCCAAGACGTCCCCGATGTCGATCCAACCCCAATTGATCGGATACGTGACCTCGTCGAGCACCACGAGGTCGTATTCGCCGGATCCGATCTTTCCCCGTGCCACCACCCATGCCTCGCGAGCTATGGCCTCTGACTCCTCCATATCCTGAGAATCCCAGGTGAACCCGTCCCCCAGCGCCCACCAATCGATCCCGAGTTGTTTCCCAATCGTCTCCTCGCCCACACGCCACTCCCCCGATTTGAGAAACTGGACCACCCCGACCCGCCAGCCACGGGCCACGGCGCGCAACGCGGTGCCAAAGGCGGCGGTCGACTTTCCCTTTCCCTCACCGGTGTTCACCAGCACCAGGGACGGCTCGCGAGTGGTCGCTTTGGAAGGCGGCTCGGTTGGCGGGCTCTTGGGATCAGTCACGGCGATTCCTGGTGGGTATCACGGTCGGCCCGTCTCCATTGTCTACAACCCGGATCCCGGCACCGTAGTGAGCCTCGAGGTTCTCCTCGGTGAGCACCTCTCCGGGCTTGCCGTCGGCCGCCACACTTCCTCCCGCGAGGAGAACCACGCGCTCGGCAAACCTCCCTGCCAGGGTCAGGTCGTGGAGCGCGGTGACGACAGTCAAACCGTCGTGCTTCCTGAGATGGTCGATTATCTCGAGGACATCGAGTGCGTGGCCGATGTCGAGGTTGGATGTTGGTTCGTCGAGAAGCAGCACGGGAGCCTCTTGTGCCAACGCCCTGGCCAGGACCGCCCGCTGCGCCTCGCCGCCTGACAAAGTGGCCAGCGTTCGTCCGGCCAGTTGCGCCAAGTCCAACCGATCCAGAGAACGCTGCACGGAAGCCAGGTCACGCGGGCGCTCGCTGCCAAATCTGCCGAGGTGGGGGGTTCGCCCCAGAAGGACGTAATCGGCCACCGTCATCTCATCCGGCAAATGAGGGCGCTGGGGCATCCACGCGATGTCCAAGCCGGCCCGTGTCGCCTGACCGCCGAGGTCGACTGTGCCGGTGTGTTCGACAATCCCAGCCGCCGCCTTCAGCAACGTCGACTTGCCCGCACCATTGGGCCCGATCAATCCCAGCCATTCGCCGTCGCCAACAGTGAGAGAGAGCGGCCCGACAACTGGGGGGCCTCCGAACGACACCGCGACATCGGTCCAGGTGATCATCGGCTCCCCCGAACCGTCCGCAGGACGACCACGAAGAAAGGCGCGCCGAGAAAGGCTGTGACCACCCCGATCGGCAGTTCAGCCGGAGCGACGACGGTGCGGGCCACGAGATCGGCGAGTACGAGAAACGAGGCCCCGTACAAGATCGAAAGCGGGATGATGAGGCGGTAGCTCCAACCGGTGAGCAAGCGGACGGTGTGAGGGACGATGATCCCGACGAACCCGATCAACCCGCTAACCGAGACCGCGGCCGCAGTCGCCAGAGTCGCCGCCAAGACCACGACTCTTCGCACCTTGAGCACGTCAACCCCGAGACCCGCCGCCTCGTCATCTCCGAGGGCGAGCACGTCGAGCAGGCGCCGGTAGAGGACGAGTACTGCACCGGCTGCCAGGGCATAGGGGAGGAGGATGAGCACTTCGCTCCAGCCCACCGTCACCAACCTCCCCAGAATCCACGAGTAGACCTCACGGAGAGTCTCGTAGTTGCGTTGCAGCAGAAAGGTCTGGATTGCCGTGGCGAAGGCAGCCACAGCCACCCCGGCCAGGATCAGGGAGGTCATGGTTCGCCCTCCGGCGGTCTTCCCCAGGGCATAGGTGGCCAGCACTGCTGAGAGACCGCCGAGAAACGCGAGCGGCGGGATCAAAGCCGATCCTCCGCCAACAGCGATCACAAAGGTCGCTCCAAGACCAGCGCCTGCCGCCACCCCGAGGAGGTAGGGATCGGCGAGTGGATTCCGGAACACCCCCTGATAGCCGGCGCCGGCCAATGCCAGGATCGACCCGACAATCCCACCGATCACGACCCGGGGCAGCCGAATTTCGAACAGGACACGTTCTTGCACTTCGGTCAACCCGCTCGGCAGGTTGATGAAGGGCAGGCGGTCGAGCATTGCCCTGAGAACACCGGTGGAGTCGATGGCAACCGACCCCACCAACACCCCCGCGATCAGAATGAGGACCAGAATCGCGATTGCGACCAGCCAGCGCCACCGCCCGATGCGAGCCGGACGGAGAGCCGACGGGGTCGCGGCATCGCTCAAGCTGCGGGGACCAACCCCGTCACCGCCTCCGCAATCGCCTGCAAGAGCTCGACGACACGCGGCCCCCAGTTCGAGGCCAGGTACTCGTCGAGGACCGTGATCGCGCCCTCTTGGAGCGCGGTCATCTCGGCCCAGCCCGGCCGATCAGCCAGACTCTCGGGAGTGACTCCCAAGCTCGCGTCTGCGAGGAAAATGAGATCAGGGTCCGCAGTAACTATGTATTCCGACGCCAGTTGCGGGAAGCCGAATCCATCAGGATCAGCCTCGTCGGCGATGTTCTCCATTCCGAGCAGGGCGTAGATCTGGCCGAGGAAACTGGCAGACGACGCCGAGTAGAGCGTGTCGTCCACCTCGTGGTAGAAGGTGATGTCGGCGGGGACTGTGATGGTCGCCAGGATCTGATCGATTCCGAGCTGCATTTCACTGATCACCTCAGCGGCCTCCCCGATATGCCCCGTGGCCGCACCGAGCACCTCGAGTTGGGAGTAGGAGTCATCGAGGATCAGCGCCGTTGGCAACAACAGGCTGACCACGCCCACTGCAGACAGCCCCGAAACCAGCTCGCCTGGGTCGTAGGAGATGACCACCAGATCGGGCTCGTATTCGAGGATCGCCTCCAGGTCGGGCGTGAAACCGGAGAGCTCCGTGATCGGGGCCTCCTCCGGATAGACCGAGAACTCGTCGACCGCGACCACCTGGTCGCCGGCATCGATGGCAAAGAGCATCTCGGTCGCGGTCGAAGACAACGAGACGATGCTCAGCGGCTCGTCTTCGATGACCACTTCGCCGTTGGCGTCGGTGACCGAAACCGGGAACCCATCCGAGACCGTGGTTGTGGTTTCGGGGGTCGTGGTGGTGGTGTCAACCACAGTGGTCGTCGAGGCCTGGCCCGCGGTGGTGTCACCACTCTCGGCGGGGCTGCAGGCCCCCGCGGCGAGCACAAGCGCTATCAGCAGCACAGACCTACGCATAAAAACATCCTCCGTTCGGAGGATGAAGAGGCCGGTGGCTTCCCTGAGCCCACGAGGTCTTCATCCGAGACTTTCTTCGTGGCCCCGAGGTCAGGCGACCTGGCTCGTCCCCTTCTCAGGGGCTTCACAGTTGCGGGACAGCACCGGGATCAAACCTGCTTCGCTGCTCTCAGGGCGCCCGCCCCATAGAGG
>JALYNX010000081.1 GCA_030772935.1 Actinomycetota bacterium
GTCGAGAAGACGCTCCTCGATCTGGCCCACGAGATCCTCGTCAAGGTTCCTCCTGGCCCGAGATCAAGCGACTTCCTGACCGCTCACGAGATTGCCGGGCGGGCCCTCCAGGAGATGGACCATTACCGACTTCAGTTTCCGGAGATGTCGTCGGTGGTTCACGTGAGCGAGGCTGCCGTCGGGGTGATGGTCGAAAACGGAGACCTCTTCATTGGCCTCGACACGACAATCGCTTCCAATCGAATCGAGCAATTGCTCCAGCACGAGGTCGGGGTCCACATCCTGACCCATGTCAATGGCAGCGCCCAACCGATTCGAATGCTTGCATTGGGGCTGGCCGGATACGAGGAGACCCAAGAGGCGTTGGGGGTATTGGCGGAGCATCTGAACGGCGGGCTGCGCCCGAAGCGTCTCCGGGTTCTCGCCCTGCGCGTGGTGGCGGCTCAGTCGATCGGAGAACGTCACAGCTTCCGTCAGACATACGAGCTGCTCGTCGGGCATGGCGCTGGGCGCAATCTTGCGTTCACCACGGCCATGCGTGCCCACCGATCCGGTGGGATGACCAAGGACGCGCTCTACCTCGGAGGCCTCACCCGTCTCTTCTCTTATCTTCGCGACGGCGGGGGTTTCGATGCGCTCCTCTTCGGCAAGATATCTTTGGCCGACGAGCCATTGGTGGCCGACCTGCTCGATCGAGGAGTCTTGGTGGCGCCGCCATTGGTGCCACGGTTCTTTGAGTCGGCGTCGGCAGCCGCCCGGCTTGCCGAGATCAGAGCCGGAGCAAGCGTCCTGGATCTGGCAGCAGGGGTGGCGGTATGAAGGTCGGATTTGTCGTCAACGAAGTGGCATCCGAGGAACCCGCATACAGCACGACGCGGCTCGCGTTGGCGGCGAGGAAGCGGGGCCACGACGTGTGGCTGATGGGAGTCGGCGACCTCGCCCACAATGCGTCCGGAGAGGTGGTCGCTCGGGCTCGGAGCCCGCTCGACAAGACATACCGGTCCCTCAAGGGCTTCCTCGAAGACCTCCAGAGCCTCGAAGCCGAGGCGAAGCTGATCTCGGTCAACGAATTGGATGTCCTAGTTCTTCGCAACGATCCGGCTGCCGATGCGATAGATCGCCCCTGGGCCCAGGCGTCGGGTGTCCTCTTCGGGCAACTGGCTGTCGCGTCAGGCGTGATCGTGGTCAACGACCCGGTCCACCTCGCCGACGCTATCAACAAGACCTACTTTCAGCATTTCCCCGAAGAGGTCAGACCCCGCACCCTCGTTTCGAGGAACGGCGACGACATCAAGGACTTCGTAAAGGAGCTCGGCGGCAAAGCAGTGCTCAAGCCGTTGCAGGGATCAGGCGGTCAAGGGGTGTTCCTCGTCGATGGCAAAAAGGGTCAAAACCTCAATCAGATCATCGAGTCGATCACCCGGGATGGTTACGTGGTGACCCAGGAATACCTGAAAGAGGCAGAGAAGGGTGACGTTCGCTTCTTCGTCATGAATGGTCGGCCGCTCGAGGTCAACGGGAGGATCGCCGCCTTCCGCCGGGTCAATGAGGGCGACGATGTTCGGTCCAACATGCACGTCGGGGGCACGGCGCAGAAGGTCAGGGTCACCGACGAGATGCTGGAAGTGGTGGAGATGGCGCGACCGAAACTGATCCGGGACGGGATGTTCCTGGTAGGCCTCGACATCGTGGGCAACAAGCTGATGGAGGCGAACGTCTTCAGCCCGGGCGGCCTCGGCAGTGCAGGCGCCCTCTACGAAGTGGATTTCGCGTCGGCAGTGATCGAGGCCTTGGAGCAAAAGCTGGTGATCAAAGCCGGTTACGGGCCCTCACTCTCCAATGCCGCCCTCGCCACGATGTGAGTCCACCGTTCAGTTGGCGACGTGCTCACCTGCCTCCGCGACATCGGTACCCCGGTCGAGGGTCAGCCGGGGGAGGAAGAAGTGGACCAACGGCCCGATGAGCACTGCGAACACGACCGTTCCCCAACCGAAGGTCCCCCCCAACGCCCAGCCTATGGCGAGGACGGTGACCTCCATGATCGTTCTGGTGAGACGGATCGAATGGCCACGCTTGGCAATTCCTGTCATCAGCCCGTCACGTGGCCCGGCGCCGAAGTTGGCTCCGATGTAGAGCCCGGAGGCGAGACCAATCAATAGGACTCCGACCAGCAGCATCACCCAGGCGATGAAAGTGGTGGCGGGCTCGGGTATGACCGCCGCAGAAGCATCGATCATCAGACCGATGATGATCACGTTGCAGACGGTCCCGATCCCGATCCGCTCCTTGAGGGGAATCCAAAGCAACAGGACGGCGGCTGAGACGATGATCGACCAGATCCCGACGGTCAGGCCGAAACGCACGGCGAGACCCTGGTGAAGCACATCCCAGGGCGGGACGCCCAGACCCGATTCGAGCATCAGACCGATGCCCACGCCAAACAGGATCAAGCCGATTCCGAGCTGCACCAGACGCCTTGCCATGAGGCGACTCCTGTTCGGCAGGGACCGGATTGGCTGGGTCATGGGGTGATTGTGCTTGGCGCAGCAC
>JALYNX010000082.1 GCA_030772935.1 Actinomycetota bacterium
CCACGACACTCTTCTTTTCCTCCACCAGCCATGCGGCGACGATGACCGCTCCCGCTGCGCCTGAGGGCAGGGCCCAGACGAGGACGGTCTCAACCACGTCGGAGCCGGTGGGCTCGAGGATCACCGCGGTCAGCGTGAGCAAGACGAACCCGCCGAGAGCGATGAGCACGTAATAGATGAACCACTCCCCGGTGAATCGGACGAAGTCCATGCGTCGCTCGTGAGACCCCCTGGTCCCGCCCATATACGAGAAAGCCACCGCGAACCAAAGGGCCACCGGAAGGTGGATGGCGACCAGTACCTCGGTTGAGGAATCTGGAGTCCATGGGTAGAGATTCACCGCCAGCGCCGCCACCAGGAACGGCACCGCGGCGAGCAGCACTTGCCTGGTGTTGAGCCGCTGCTTTCGGGCGAAGTACCAGGCCAGGAAGGGAAGGATGACCAAACCCGCGTTTCGGGGGAACAACAGAGAGCTTGGCTCGCCGAACAAGGTGACAGAGTCCATGGGGGCCACTCCCCGCGCTATGAGCCGGAGGATCTGGATTGCGATGCCAGCGAGGAGGGCCAGCCCCAATGCCCACAGCAGCCCCTCGGAGGAGGTCTCTGGCTCGGCTTTGCCGGCCACCGTCAACTGCCGCCAAAGGCGGCCGCTGTGAGCCGTGGCGAATTCGCGGGACATCTCGTCCACCTCACCAAGTCGTCTCACCGCAATCAGGAACGCCTCGTCCTCACTCAGACCCACCGCTCCCAGGTCCACGATCTGATCCCTGAGATGGGCCTCCAACTCCTCGACGTCGTGCCCGTTGGCGCCGGCGATCCGGCTCACGTGGGTACGCCACTCGGCGATCAGCGTCTCCAGTGAGTCCATCAGGAGCCTTCTCCAACCGCGGGACGGGCCCGGATTTGCAGCCATAGGTCATCCATGGCGCTGGTCACCGCGGCCCACTGCCGCTGCTGGTCGGAGAGCGCGGAGCCCCCGTCCTCGGTGATGGCGTAGTACTTGCGGCGCCGGCCCTCGGTCGAGGTCCGCCAGTCGGCGGTGACGTATCCGAGTCTTTGCAGCCGGTGTAGAAGCGGGTAGAGCATCCCGTCGGTCCATTCGATCTCACCACGGGACAGCTCACGGATCCTCTTCAGGATGGCGTAGCCGTAGCTCTCACCTTCATTGAGGATCGCCAGTACCAACGGGGTCGCCGACGCGGCCACCAGATCCTTGTCGAGTTGCATGCTCACCTCCGATACTTAGCAGCACTATACATGGAACTGCTAGGTATAAGGGAAGGAAAGCAGTCCTCCCTTTACAGTCTGCGTCGCCAGAAGGAGAAGCGCCGGGAGGTGAGCATGGCTGCGACGGCAGTCGGGTCTGGGTTCGGGCGGTTATGGGTGTCCTCGCTGTTGTCGAATCTCAGCGACGGGATCCGAGCCGCCGCGTTCCCGTTGTTAGCGGTGACGTTGACCCGTGATCCGATGCTGGTCGCCGGCGTGACAGTGGCACAGCAGGTGCCCTGGCTGATCGCTGGTCCGTTGGCCGGGGTGATGGTCGACCGGGCTGATCGCCGGCGGATCCTGTGGGTGGTGAACACGGTGCGAGCGTCGATCTTTGCGTTGCTTGCGGTCGCGGTTGTGTCGGGTGAATCCCCGTTGTGGCTGTTGTACCTGGCCGCGGTTGCGCTTGGTGTCGGCGAGAGCTTCTACGACAACGCCGCCCAGACCGTGGTGCCGGTACTCATCGAATCAACAGAGTTGGAGCGGGCCAACGGGCGTCTGGTGGCGGCGGAAGTGGCGGGAAACGAGATCGTCGGTCCGCCAATAGGAGCCATGCTCTTCAGCGTCGCGGTCGTCCTGCCGTTCGCGAGTAGCGCTGCGGGGCTGGTGGTTGCTGTGGTGCTTGTGTTGGGGCTGGCGGGCTCGTTCCGCCCGGCGACCATCGCAACCGATAGCAGCGACGGGATGTGGCGACAGCTGACCGAGGGGTTTCGATTCGTTCGTCGGGATCGGGAGTTGGCCACGGTCACGCTGTTGGCTGGGGTCCTCTACGCAGCGGATGCGGCGTGGTTCGCGATCCTCGTTCTCTACAGCCTCGAGGTGCTGGACCTGTCCGAGGCAGCGTTCGGTGCTCTGCTGGCAGTGGGTGCCGTCGGCGGGATCATCGGTGCAGTGAGCGCCAGCAAACTCGCGTCACGGTTTCGCCTCGGCACGTTGCTGGCCGGCATCCTGTTGGTTTCAGCCGTCGCTCAGCTCGTCCTGGGCACCACCAGCAACGCGGCCCTGGCAATCTTGTTCATCGCTGTCAGCAGCTTCCCGTTTGGCGTGTGGAGTGTGGTGGCTGTTTCCTTGCGTCAGCGGGTCACCCCCAGCCACCTGCTCGGACGGGCGAACGCCACCTACCACGCGGTGTCGGTAGGCGCCGCACCGATCGGAGCCATCCTCGGCGCCCTCGCCGCCGAACAGTGGGGCATTCGCGCACCATTCCTGATCGGAGTGCCAGCACTGCTCGCCGGAGCTCTCCTAGCCGCGAGAAGGCTTCGCGGGAACTCCAACCTATGAGGCGACCAGTCAGTTGGATACGGACGGGTTACCGCGTCGGGTCGCGGTTGTAGAGCTTCTTCGCCCAGAGGTAGCAGACCAAGGTGATCGCGCCACACCAGGCGACCGTGACCAGGGCGCTGTTGCCGATGGGGGTTCCCAACAGCAGTCCGCGCAAGGTCTCGGTGAACGGGGTGAACGGTTGAAACTCGGCGAACCAGCTCAGGCCGCCCGGCATGGAGTCGGTGGGGACAAAGGCGCTGCCGAGAAAGGGCAGGAACATCAGAGGCGTCGGCAGGTTGCTTGCTGACTCGACACTCTTGGCCGCCAAGCCGCATCCGATGGAGAACCAGGTGATGGCGAAGGTGATCATGGTGAGGGCCCCCAGCGCCGCGGTCCACTCCACCGGGCTCGCATTTGGGCGAAACCCAACAAGCAGGGCGACCCCGATCACGACGACAAGGCCAATCATGGTTTGGACGACGTTGCCGAGGACATGTCCGGTGAGTACCGAGACCCGGGCGATGGCCATGGTCTTGAACCGCGCGATGATGCCTTCGTTCATGTCCATGGCGACCGATATCGCCGACCCCTGGGATGAAAGGGCCACCGCCATCAGGAGGATTCCGGGAACGACGTAGTTGGCGTAGTCGGCCCGCCCCCCCGAACCGGGGTCCAGGCCGGCACCGAGGGTCCCACCAAAGACGTAGACGAATAACAGCAGCAAGACGATCGGCACCACCACGACGACGTAGATCGTCACCGGGTAACGCATTGAGTGCAGAAGCTGGCGCCGCAACATCGTGGCCGAATCTCGCAAGGCATAGGTGGTGCTCATCAGGTGGTTTCCGTTTCTGTGGTGGGGTGGCCGGTGAGAGCGAAAAAGACGTCATCGAGATCCGGGGTGTGCACCGTGAGGGTCTCGACCTCGATCGACTGACGATCGAGCCGGTCGAGCACGGCTCGTAGGGACTTGACACCACCGTCGCTGGGGACCTGAAGGGTGAGGTCGTGGTCGTCTCGACTCGCCTCGCCGAGTGCGCTGGCGGCCGACTCGAGTTCTGCTGGGTCGGAGAACCCCAGACTGATATGGCCACCGGGGGCCAGCCTCTTGAGTTCGGCAGTGGTGCCTTCGGCTACCAGCTTCCCGCGATCCAACAACCCGATCCGGTCGGCAAGGCGGTCTGCCTCTTCCAGGTACTGCGTGGTCAGGAAGATGGTGACCCCACCGGCCACGAGCTCACGGATAATCTGCCACATGGTGTGGCGGCCGCGCGGGTCGAGCCCGGCGGTGGGCTCATCCAGAAAGACGATCCGAGGGGAGCCAACCAGGCCCATGGCCAGGTCGAGGCGTCGCAGCATCCCGCCGGAATAGGACGCTGGGGTTTCCTTGGCCGCTTCCATCAAATCGAACTGTTCGAGTAGCTCATCTGTCCGTCGCTGGCCGTCCTGTTTGCTGAGGTGATGCAGGTCCGCCATGAGCATCAGGTTCTCCTCGCCCGTGAGGAGGTTGTCCACCGCCGAGAACTGGCCGGTGGCGCCGATCACAGTGCGGACCGCATCCGGATCGCGGACCACGTCATGACCTGCGATTCGCATCTCGCCGCCGTCGGCGCCGATCAACGTGGTGAGGAGCTGAACCATCGTGGTTTTGCCGGCGCCATTGGGGCCGAGCAACGCGAAGATCGTTCCTTCGGGTACCTGAAGATCGATGCCGTCGAGCACGACCTTGTCGCCGTAGGACTTGCGCAGTCCTCTGGTCGTGATGGCGGCTGGGGATGTTGTGGTGGTCATGGTTCTCCTAGTTCTCTCCGTGCTCAGGAACGGAGGATCGAAATGTCGCCGAACGAGGTGCGGGCGCGGATCTCGACTGCCTTCTCGGATGGCTCGGGGCGTGCGGCCGCCTCCAGACCGTTGAGAACCCGACCGAACCGGGTGCTGGCGTCGACCCAGGCGGCCGATCCGTCGCGGATGCAAACCTCGAGACCGCCGGAGCCGGTCTCGAGCCCGATGGACCCGGTGACGACCTCACCGATCTGGATGCTGCCGTTGGCCGTCTTGATCGCTACGTCGGCATGGGCACGGTCGACTGTGATGTCGCCGTTGGCCGACTTGATTCGCAAGCCGCCACTGACTTCGCCCACCCAGGTCGTGCCGTTGAGATTCTTGATCTCGGCTTCACCATCGATCTCCCCGATACGGATCTCGCCTGCGGAAGTGATCTCGGTGCGGCCAAGGGCACGGTTCACCGTGACACTTCCCATACCGACGACGACCTCCACCTGCCGGGTTTGGTCAAGTCGGATCTCGCCTAACCCACAGTGGATCCGTGTCTCCCCGAGTCGGCCGTCGGCGCGAAGGTCCGCAAGACCGATTTCTGCGTGCAAGCGCGAGTCTTGGGGCAGTTCAATCGTCACGTCGACGGCTCCCGGCCTACCCAGGCGGCGTGACTTGGGAGCCTTGACCTGAAGTCTCCCGTTAGCGAGATCGACCTGGGTCTTCTGGGCAGCCTCGACGTCGAGCTTGCGTGACGCGTCGCTCGGGTTGACGACCACGACGGTGTCGACCCGGTCGCCGGCAATGAGATGCGCTGCTCCGAACTGCAGCTCGATGACGAGCGAGATCGGACTGGGTGTGTCGAATGTTGGCATCTCAGCGCACCCATCCGGTGTAGCGCTCGCCACCACTCGGGCCCTGTCGTTGGGGATGGCCCTCCTGGCCCAGGGCGGCGGCCGCGGCGCGGACCAGCCAGGCGTTGAGCGAAAGACCCTGCATACGGGCCGCCTCGTCGATCCGGAGTTTGAGGGCGTCGGGGAGACGAAGGTTGAGTCGCGACATTCCGCCCTCGTCGGTTTCCACGGGACCGCCAACCCCGGTCCGCGAGCTCAACTCGAGGTCGTCGAACACCTCGTCCCCGGGGGGGAGGGTCACTACGAAGGCCGGCTCGGCGCCACGAAGGCGAACCTCAACGGTCCCAGGTGCCAGCTCGCGGGTGATCTCGTCCGCAGCCGCCGACAGCGCCTCCAACAGGACGAGGCGCGCGGCCGAGTCGAGCGGGGCAGTGAGCCGCTCAGCCAAAGCGCGGGCTTCGTCACCACCGGCGTCGGCAGCAATCGCAAGCTGCTGACGGAGGCTGTCTACGTAAAGAGAAAGATTCATGGAGCCACTATGGCACAAATCTGGCACCAAATCAAGTGCCAATGCGGCTCAGGGGGGCGAAGACCCGCGGTCGAACGGGTTCGGGGCTACCCCGGTTCAGGTGGCTACCGTCACGGGTCTTACCATCGTCGACTCACTGGCCCTCACAGTTGGTTGCACTTTTGGCTTCGAGACGCCACAGGTGCTCTCAGCGGTGTTCCAGGTCGCACCATCGGGCAGCGGTCATGAAGTGCGCGCCGAGCGCTGGGACACTGACACCGAACACCACGGGTACATCGATCTGTTCGGCAACCGATGTGAGCGCGTAACGATCCCGGCGGGCGCATCACGGATCGCCTACGACGCCGAGGTGGTGCTCGATGCTCCGGCCGACATTGTCGCCCCGGGCACACCCGAGACACCGATCATGGCCCTCCCCGATGAGCACCTGATCTTCCTAATGCCGAGTCGCTTTTGTCTGCCCGACGAACTCGGTGCCGAGGCGTGGCAACGCTTCGGAGACCTGACCCCCGGCTGGGAGCGGGTCCAGGCGATCGTCGACTACGTGCACGGTCACCTCGAGTGGGTCGCCGGCGCCTCCAACCCATGGACTACGGCTGCCGACGCCTACCGGGCCGGTCAGGGCGTGTGTCGCGACTTTGCTCACGTGGCGATCAGCTTCTGTCGGGCATTGAACATCCCCGCTCGTTACGTGTTCGGCTACATCCCGGACATCAACATCCCGCAGCCGGCCGAGCCAATGGATTTCGCGGCCTGGTTCGAGGCCTATCTCGACGGCGCTTGGTACACGTTCGACGCACGCAACAACCGCCCGCTCGTCGGCCGGGTGATCGTGGGACGGGGCCGCGACGCCGTCGACGTGGCGCTGATCACCTCGTTCGGACCGGTAACCCTCACCGAGTTCGAGGTGCGCGCCGCATAAGCGGAGTCGTGAGAGCTCGGTAGATTTGGCATCGGTGACGCCAGGATTCGACCAACAGAGGTTCGTCAGCGCAGCGATCCTGTCGATTGCAGCCGGTGCGGTGCACGCGGCAGCTGCTGGCGCCCACGGGCGGGTGGGAGTGCTTGGAACCCTCCTCGCGGTGGCTGGTGTCGCCCAACTCGCCTGGGGGCTCGTAGTTCTGGTGATCCCGTCGTATCCGGTCATCCTCGCCGGCGTGATCGTCAATGGCACCGCGGTACTGGCCTGGACAATGAGCCGGACCATCGGCCTGCCCCTGTCGGGAGTGGCGGGCGAGGTCCAGTCATGGGGTGTTCAGGATGTGACCGCGGCCGCGCTGGGGCTGGGGGCGTTGGTACTTGCTGTGGGCTCGGTCACTGGCCGCTCTCTGAATGGCGAGACCATGAACGCATTGGTGACGACGACGGCGGCCCTCGGCCTGACCCTGTTCGGCATCCTTTCCACCCACCACCATGATGTCGCCGATCAGTCGGTGCCTGTCCTCGAGGCGGGTGTGCTCTCCGAGCGCCTACCGCGCGATGAGGCGATTGCGCTGCTCGGTTTGGCGGCACGTCCGCCGATGGCCGGCGCCGTCGGTCATTCACATGACCACGGTGGGGGCCACGGCATCGGGTTCCAAGCCCCTCCACCACCCCAACCCCTCACCGGGGGCGAATCGGTGCGTTTCGACGAGCAGTGGGCCGCCGCGGTATCCGCTTCCGAACAACTCCTGACTGTCGAGCAGGCCACCGCCGCGGGCTACCGAGAGGCGGGGACCGAGGTGCCCGGGGTGGGCTCGCATTGGGTCAAATGGTCCCTGGTCGACAAGCCCTTCGATCCTGCGCAGCCATCGATGCTGCTGTTCTACAACACGACGGACGGCGAGCCACCCCAACTCGTCGGCTTTTCGTATTGGGTGGCCTCGGCGGAGGTGCCGGAAGGATTCGCGGGACCCAATGACCCGTGGCATGTGCACACGGGAATGTGCTTCATCGACGGCTGGCTCCGCTTCCAGAACGTGGCGCAACGCTCAGAGTGCTCGGATACCTGGATCGATGGCTCCGACCTGTGGATGCTGCACGCATGGCCGGTGCCCGACTCGCCGAACAGGTGGGGAGATTTCGCGGACATGAATCCGGCCCTATGCCGCAAGAGACCAAACACCCCAGACATCCTCTCCTGCAATCCGGCCGGCATCTGAGCCCTAGCTCGAGGACCATGAAGCGATGGATCCTCGCCGTAGTCGTGCGCGGCGCTGGCGGGAGCATTTTGCCTCTGGCAATGGAACAGCAACCTGCCCGCTGATGACCTAGTCATGGGCATCGGGCCGCCCTATTCACCACCCCGGGATGGGACCCAGTCGCGCCCATTCCACGCGAAGGGCAGGATCTGGGTGTCGATCGAGTCGACCCCCTCTGAGCTGACCTCGACTTCGACCAGTCCGTTGGAAAGTTTTCTGATCGGGCCGACCACGAACACCACTCCACCTTCGGCGTATATCGCCTCGACCTCACGTTCATTGACGAATTGGACCTCTCCGAATTGCTCGCTGATCGCCATTCGCTGTGAATCACTCAAGGGATCACCTGGAGTCGGAGGGTTCATCGACTCATACACCAGATCCCGGACGTAAACCACGGTGCCGACACAGTCCTGGTCGCAGGCGACGGCCAAACCTCGTGCCGACAGGCGAGCCTCGGCCTCCACAGTGAGGGCCGGCGCATCCGCATTGCCCGAAGCGCAGGCAACTACCAATGCCAACAAGACGCGAACCATCCCCCTGCGGGTGCCAACGAGCATCTTCTCATTGTTGTCTTGACTTGGCCCGCGGCACCAGCGAATATTGCGCCACTTGACAGCGCTCATCTAGAGCGGTGGAGGGACAGGCCCTGTGAAACCGCGGCAACCGATTAGTTCGGTGCCAATGCCTGATCGATGAGATGCCTAGTGGCGGTCCTCCGCCTCGGGCGCTCGTATGAGCGCGTTGAGACGATGACATAGGAGGTCCAGCCATGCGACAAGAAACAGATCGAACCCCCGGATCCGTCCGGTGCATGTGTTGTCGACGCTCTCGGGTGGCATGCCCGAGCGTTCGACGCTCGTAGATCACCGCCCCCACCCGAGAGCCCCACTTCGCTTCGGCGGTGCTTCGACGTACCCACACTTGCAACGGAAGGAAAGCTCTAATGACCACCACATATCTCAACGAGGTCGACCTCCCCACGGTCGGCGCCCTTGTTCAGGCAGTTCAAGCCGACCCGGACAAGGGACAAACGACATGGAAATCCGAAGTCACTTGGGGAGGCGCGTTCCGAACCACGGCACGATCCCGGGACTTGCCTCCGATCGCATTCGACGAGCCGCCGGGCCTGGGAGGCACCAACACCGCCCCCAACCCAGTTGAGCAGCTTCTCGGTGCGCTCGGCTCCTGCCTCGTCATCGGCTACGCCGCCAACGCCACCGTTGCCGGCATCGAGCTGAAGGACCTGCGCATCGAGCTCGAAGGAGATCTCGACCTGCAGACCTTCCTCGGCCTGGGTGACGGCAATGCCGGGTTCTCATCGATCGGGGCCACGGTCCACATCGAGGCCGACGCCGAGCAGGAAGCGATTGAGGCATTGCACCGCAAGGTGATCTCGACCTCTCCGGTCGGGCACTGCCTCTCGAGATCGGTACCTCTCGAAATCAGCCTGGCGTAGCCGATTCTGGAAAACGAGACCATCATGGAAGTGGTGTCCTGAGGAGAAAGCATGGTCAAGCCGGGCCCGGGTGGGCCAGTAGTCGAGACTCATTTCTTCGACCTGCCCGAAGACACGCTGCCTTTCAAGATGCGCAGCGGAGATCTGTTACCTGAGGTCCGGCTGGCCTACGAGCTCCAGGGGGAGATCTCCCCGGAGCGGGACAATGTCATCCTCTTGTTCCATGCCCTGACTGGCAGTCAACATGTGGCCGGGTTCACTCCCAGTGTCGATGGAGTCGGCCGGTGGGTGGAGGAGAACCAGACCGGATGGTGGGAAGGCTTCGTCGGTCCCGGCCTCAGTGTCGACACCGACCGCTTCGCCGTTCTCTGTGTCAACTACCTCGGCGGGTGCTACGGGAGCACCGGCCCGGCGTCGGTCGATCCCCGTACCGGGAAACGCTACGGGCCCGATTTCCCACCGCTCCATCTCGCAGACATCGTCGAGTCCCAACTGCCCCTTCTCGAGCATCTCGGGATCACCAAGCTGAAAGCGGTGGCCGGGGCTTCGGTGGGCGCCTTGCTGTCGGTGTCGCTGGCGGCGCACTACCCGGACCTGGTGGAGAATGTGATCATCCTCGCCGGGGGACTAGCCGGTACGACCCTGCACCGGATGTACAACTTCGAGCAGAAGCTGGCGATCTTCAACGATCCCAACTTCAACGGCGGCAACTACTACGACGGTGAGTTCCCCGCCGACGGTCTCGCCCTGGCCCGGATCATCAGCCACAAATCCTTCGTCTCCCTGGGCGCGATCGAGGAGCGGGCCCGCAAGGAGATCATCGATCACCCCTATGTGACTCACCCCGTGGAGTCCTACTTCTGGCAGCAGGGCCAGAAACTGGCGATCCGCTTCGACCCCAACAGCTACCTGCGGATCATCGACTCGTGGTCCAATTACGACGTCATGGAAGACACCGGGGCCGAGAGCTACATCGAAGCCCTGATCCCGTGTCGTGACCAGAGCTGGCACGTGTTCACCATCGATACCGACGTCTGTTTCTATCCAATCGAGCAGGCCGGGCTGGTTGCGGCACTCACCGAGGCCGGAGTGCCGGTGGAGTGGACTCAGGTCACCTCGCCTAAGGGCCATGACTCGTTTCTCACCGAGCCCCACCTCTTCGACGGCGCTTTGCGCCAAGCGCTGAGCTAGACCGACAGGGCTCTCCGCGTCAGCCGTAGGACCAGGAGACCCACTCCCCGTCGAAGACCAGAGAGGGCTCGGAACCGTCGGTGGGGATGATCCAGATCCCCGACTCGTCACCGATCATCCCCGCAAGGGCGACCTCCGAGGAATCCGGCGACCACAGCTGGAGCGATTGCGCGTACTGGTTGAAGAATTGGAGCACATCAAAGAAGAACGAAAGCGGTGGGGCGATCGTGGTGAGGGGTCTCGTCTCGCCGTCTTCCCAGACCGAGACATCGACCTCTCCGGTGTTACCTGTGAGACTGAGGAGAAGTAGAGATTCTCCATCCGGGCTCCAGAAGTACCCCACCGAAGTGTCCTCGGAAGCTATGTCGACCTCACCGGTGGTCACATCGAGAACCGAGACCGCGTTGGCCCCGATCTCGGCGGTGGCAGAGAGCGCCACGGTGGCGCCCTGCCCTTCCTCCTCCTCGGCGAAGAAGGATTCGATCGCAATCTTGGTCCCCTGTGGGTTGGCCACGAAAACAACCGGCTCCCCGGGCATGGTGGCAAGCAGCTTCTCCTCACCGTCCGGTTCGACCAGGACCAGGCCCTCTTCGGCGAAGTGGAATATCCCGGCCTGAGTCCAATGCGGAGCCTGATAGACCCCAGCGGTCGTGCCCAGATCGACTATTTCCTCACCGACCGTGACTGTGCCGAAGTTGGTCGCACCGACGTGAACCACGATCTCAGTGCTGTCCGGTTTCCATGAAAAATAGAAGGGTGAGCCGGTGCCAACCGCGGCGGAAGTGAAGTTCACCATGTCCACCACCTCGAAAACGACACCCTGGCCGCCGCCATAGAGAATCCCCACCTGTGACCCGTCGGGTGCCCAGTTCAGATAGAACGGCAAAGAAGATGTGGCCACCGTCCGCTGGTCACTTCCATCGCCGGCGCTGGACCCGACCCCGAATCCTTCCGGGCTGCCTTCACCCCACACCAGACGGTCCGTCACCGGTGACCAGGTCGGTTGGAAGTACTGGACCGTGGCGCCGTCGTCGGTGATCTGGGATGAGTTGGAGCCGTCTGGATCCATGGTGACGATGTTGCCGCTCCCGTCGAGAGCGACCAGGCGGTTGATCCCGGCTCCGGGATTGCTGGCAGGGCTCGGACCACCATCCCCGGTGCATGCGTCGAGAAGCAACACCAGGGCACCGGGCAGATGGAGAGCTCTCCTCGACATCCTGGGATCAGCGT
>JALYNX010000083.1 GCA_030772935.1 Actinomycetota bacterium
TGGAGGCTGACGGTCAAGCCGAAGCGATCAAGCGGGTCGCCGACGCCGAGAAGTACCAGAAGCTCACGGTTGCCGAGGGTGAGGGTCAGGCCATCGAACGGGTCTATGCCGCCATCCACAACGGGAATCCGTCACCGGACCTGATCGCGATCCGTTATCTGGAAACGTTGCAGCGGGTGGCCGATGGTCGGGCCACCAAGATCTTCCTCCCCCTCGACACCAGCGGCTTCCTGGGCAGCGTGGCCGCCGTAGGCGAGATGTTCAAGGAGGCGTCGACAGAGTCGACGCCGTAAAGCTGGTCTATAGCGTCGCCAGCGAGCGCCCCAGCGCGTTGGCGACCGCCGACACTGTCTTCATCGTCTCGGCGAATCCCTCCAGGGTCAGGCTCTGCGGGCCGTCGCTGAGCGCCTCCTCGGGCCGGTCGTGGACCTCGATGATCAGCCCGTCGGCGCCGGCGGCGATTCCCGCGGCGGCAAGACTCGGTACCAGCGAGCGGCGACCTGCGGCATGACTCGGGTCGATGATCACCGGAAGATGGGTCCTTTCCTTGAGCACGGGAACGGCGCTGATGTCGAGGATGTTCCTGGTGGCGGTGTCGAACGAGCGAACCCCGCGCTCGCAAAGGATCACACGAGGGTTGCCGGAGCCGACGATGTATTCCGCAGCCAGCAACAACTCTTCGATCGTCGACATCAGCCCTCTCTTTAGGAGCACCGGCTTGGGCTGCTCCCCGACCGCCGAGAGCAGCCGGAAGTTCTGCATGTTGCGGCTACCAACCTGAAGCATGTCCACGTGACGATTCAGGAGCGGCACGTCTTCGGGAGCGACACATTCCGAGACGACGCCCAACCCGGTCGCGGCACGGGCTGCCGCCAGCAACTCCAGGCCCTCCTCCCCCATGCCCTGGAAGCTGTATGGGGAGCTTCTCGGTTTGAAAGCCCCACCGCGAAGCAACACCGCCCCTTCCTTGGCGACACCGCTCGCAATCCTGTCGATCTGGGCTTCCGACTCCACAGAGCAAGGGCCGGCGATCACCACCACCTCGGGCCCCCCGATCACCACCTCCCCAACCCGGACCGTGGTTGGTGCGTTGCGGGCCTCGCGGGCGACGAACGGGTAGAGGGGAGCCTCCGTGCTCACATTGGCGACGCCGACCAGGGCGCCGATCGATTCGGCCATTCCCGGCTCGTAATCGCCGATGACGCTGACGACGGTCGTGGACCCAGCCTCGCCCACATGGACCCGAAGCCCATATCCTTCGATGAAGCGAAGGATGGCCGCCTTCTGGGCCAGGGTGCAGTCGGCGGTGAGGGTGGCGATCATGGGCGCAATCCTGTCAGGAAGGCGACCGGGTCATCGCCCCTGCCCAGCACCTCGACCAGGGCGCTGCCCACGATGACGCCATCACAATGCGGCACCAGGGACCGGACCTGATCCGCGCTCCTCACCCCGAAGCCGGCCAGCACCGGTGTCTTCGAAACGCTTCGTACCCGATCCAGATAGCCGCCCAGCTCCGAGCCGACCGCGGCCGAGCCACCCGTGGTCCCGGTCATGGTGACCGCGTAGGTAAATCCCCGCGAAGCGGCTCCTAGACGCCGCAACCGGTCGGCGTCGGTGACCGGGGTCACCAGCTGCACCAGGCCGATCCCTGACGCTTCAGCGGCATCGCTGAGCTCCCCGGACTCCTCGAGGGGGAGGTCGGGGACCACGAGCGCGGCAACACCGGATGCCGCCATCCGGGGAAGGATGCGTCCATACCCGTAGGCCATCAGCGGATTCAAGTAGCTCATGATCACGAGAGGAACCGACAGCGAAGGCAGGGCCTCCAATGTCGTGAGCACGGCTTCGAGAGTCGCCCCGCCCTCCAGGGCGACACGGCTCGACTCCTGGATCGTGGCCCCATCGGCCATCGGGTCACTGAATGGGATCCCGATCTCAACGGCCTCAGAGACGGCCGCAACCTCGGACAGGGCTGCGGCGAAACGTGCCATCGTCGGGAAGCCGGCGGTCAGATAGGGAACGATGGCCGCTTTCTCGCTTCGAAGTCGCTCCTCGAGAAGAGTGGCGCCGGTGAGTGCGGTGGTCATCGGTTCAGCCCTCTCAGGATGTCGATGTCCTTGTCCCCACGACCGGAAAGACCAACGAGGACCGATGTTCCAGGGCTGTCGACCAGCCATCTCCGGACAGCGGCCAGAGCGTGGCTCGACTCCAAAGCGGGGAGGATTCCCTCATGCCGCCCGAGCTCGTCCAGTGCCGAGAGCGCCTCATCGTCGGAAGCCTCCAGATAGAGGGCCCGCCCGATGTCTGCCAGCCAGGCATGCTCGGGTCCGACACCGGGGTAGTCGAGACCGGCGGAGACCGAGTGGGTCTCCTGGATTTGGCCGTCGTCATCCTGGAGGACGTAGGAGAAGCTTCCGTGGAGGACACCCGGGCTGCCCCTTCCGATGGTGGCGGAGTTCTGGCCGAGTCCCTGTCCGCGACCGCCGGCTTCGACCCCGACCAGCTGGACCGGGTCGTCGAGGAAGGGGTGAAACAGACCGATTGCGTTGGAGCCGCCACCAACGCAGGCGAAAGCAACATCGGGCAGCGAGCCGCGAAGCTCGATGATCTGGCGCCTTGCCTCGTGACCGATCACCGACTGCAGCTGGCGCACCAGCCATGGATAGGGGTGGGGCCCGACTGCAGACCCGAGGAGGTAGTAAGTGTTCTCCGGATCTGTCACCCAATCCCGAAGGGCCTCGTTGATCGCGGCCCGCAGGGTGGCGTCTCCGGAGGTGACCGGCTCCACCCGGGCTCCGAGGAGCCGCATGCGCTCCACGT
>JALYNX010000084.1 GCA_030772935.1 Actinomycetota bacterium
AGGCGAGACCGAACTCCGCTCCACCGGTGGCGAGCACCTGCTGGGGCACGATTTCGACGGCTCCCTCGAGGATCGTCACGTCCAAACACTGGGCTTCGTAGAAACCGTTGTCCAAGGCGACGTAGTAACCCGCAAATTGTGATTGGGCGAACCATTGCAGTTGCAGTCGCACCGGATCCGGCTCGGTGCATTCCTCCGGGGCGCCGGTGCCGCCGGTCCCGCCATCGTCTCCACACGCGACTGCGACCAACGCCAGCACACCGATCCACGCCAGGTGACGACGCCATTTAGTAATTGCCAAATTCTCCTCCTTGTCCAAGATGCAGCCTCACCCTATCCATGGCGACGGATGGTCGGCGGGGTGAAATCGACCTTTCACGGGACCGAAATCAGGTGTTCATTCAACGCGTCTCATCGACACGTGCCATGGCATGAAGAGCCGTTCAGCGACCAGAACCAGCGCGTAGAACGCGACACCGATCAGCGAGGCGACGAGGATCGCCGCCCAGGCATCAGGGAACTGGAACAGTTGGGCCCGATTCACGATGTATTGCCCGAGCACATCCTGAGGGCCTCCGAAATACTCGGCGATGATCGCCGCGATCAGGGAGAGAGCCGTCGCAACCTTCAAAGAGGCAAAGAAGTAGGGCAATGCATTGGGAATCTGAACCCGCCGCAAGACCTCAAGCGGCGGGGCCGCCACTGAACGCATCAACTCCAGTTCTGCAGGGTCGACTTCGAGGAGACCCCGAGTCGTGTTGATCATCACCGGGAAGTAGATGACGACGGCAACCACCCCCGTCTTGGAGAACGGGTTGGTCAGGCCGAACCAGTTGTTGAAGATGGGGGCAAGGGCGGCGATTGGTGTCGCATTGAGGGCGATGGCCATCGGGAGCATCCCCTCTCGGAACCCGACCCATCGCGCCGCCGCGACGGAGGTGGCGACCGCGAGGGTCGTCCCCAGCAGAAAGCCGCTGGTCGCCTCGATGAGAGTGTTGAAGCCGACACCCCAGATCGTGGCGGAGGTCTCGAAGAAGCTGGCCATGATCTCGCTCGGCTTGGGGAGAATGAAACTCTCCACGCCGAACAGTCGAGTTGCACCTTCCCAGATGAGGACTACAGCGAAGAATGCGACCACAGCGGGGGCATAGCGGTCGAAGAGTCCTGGCGCCAATGCATCCCGGGCAACGAATTGGCTCCCCTGGATGACGTCATCGTGCTCGGTCATGCAACGCCCCGATCGCCTCTTCGCAGCGCCTCTCTGACCTCTGTGATCAGCGCGAAGTAGCGAGGGGCCTCCCTTGTGTCTTCGTCACGCTTCCTCGCCAGGTCGATCAAGATCTCGTCGGTGATCCGGCCCGGCCGAGGCGACATGACGAGGACCCGCGTCGACAAGAAGACAGCCTCCGGGATGGAGTGGGTGACGAAGATCACAGTGGTACCGGTCTCCTCCCAGATCCGAAGCACTTCTTGCTGCATCAATTCCCTGGTCATCTCATCGAGAGCGCCGAAAGGCTCATCCATCAAGAGGATGGAAGGGTTGAAGGCGAGCGCCCGGGCGATGGCCACCCTCTGCTGCATTCCACCGGACAACTGCCATGGGTAGTACCCGGCGAATCTCTCGAGTTGAACGAGGGCCAGCATCTCCTGGGCCTTGGCGGAACGGCTCCCGCTCTCGAAACCCATGATTTCCAACGGAAGCTCGACGTTCTTCTCGACGGTGCGCCAATCGAGGAGGGTTGCCGATTGGAAGACCATCCCGTAGTCACGATCGAGACGAGCCTGTTCGGGTGTCTTGCCGTTGACTCTGAGCTCCCCGGCGGAAGGCGATGCCAGATCACCGATCAGCCGCAAGAGAGTCGACTTGCCGCAACCCGAAGGACCGATCAGGGAAGCGAAGTCCCCGGGTGAAAGCACGAGATGGATGTCGCTCAGGGCCTGCACCGCCTCGGTGTCACGGCCAAACACCTTTCCGACACCCGTTGCCTCGACAGCAGATGTCATCAGGTCTGTCTCCTGGCCGCGGCAACGAGTCGGTGCTCGGCGAGAGTGACCACACCCACGAAGAGGATGCCGGCAAGTCCGGCGATGATCACCGCAGCAAACAGCTTCTGAGGTGCGGCCGTGAATTGCTGGGAGAACTGGAGAAGGTCGCGGCCTAGCCCTCCCCGGAATCCCGCCGGGAGCTCACCCACGATGGCGCCGATCACACTGGCAGCAGCCGAAACCTTCAGCGCGGTGAAGATGTAGGGCAGCGCGGCGGGAACCTGCACCTTCCACAGGGTCTCATTCGGAGTGCTGGCGTAGGAACGCATCAACTCCATCGAGGTCGCCTCCGGCGACCGCAAACCCCGCACCGTGTTGATCACAACCGGGAAGAAGGTGAGGTAGGCGGCGATGATCGAGACCGTCAGCCACTGCGGAACAGCCAGCCGCCCGCCCCACACGACCACCATCGGGGCAATGGCGATGATCGGGACCGTCTGCGAGGCCACCACATAAGGCATGAACGCCCGCTCGGCAGTGGCCGATCTGACGAAGAGCACACCCAACCCAAAGCCCACCATGCCTCCGATCAGGAACCCAACCAGGGCTTCACGGAGGGTGAGAAATGCAGCCTTGAGCTCTACCCAGAGCAGTGGCGGGCCGTTTCGCTGCGCAGGCTGAAACAAGGCACCCACGATGTCCCAGGTATGGGGCATGGTTCGGTTGTCTGGCCTGACCGGCCAACTCCACTCCAGAGCGGTCCAGACCAGCTTGTAACCCTCCCAAAGGACAACAAAAACCACAATGATCCCGAGGATTGACAGGCCACTCCGGGTAGCGCGACTGATACCTCTGGTAGCCATCGGGGCGGGACTCTACCGGCGGGGTGTAACCGTGGAGGGGTGCCCAGGGTCTAGTCACAGTGACGGTCCCGCCTTTGGGAAGCATGCCCAAGTCGGTACCGTCACCAGCACACCCAGCGAGGCACTGAATGGCGAACAACGAGAAATATGAATTGGTCGCGGCAATCGACACCGTGGTCGACCGACTCACCAAAGAGCACAAGGAGAGGCGCAGCGACTGGTATTTCCATGACTTCGTCCCGTGGGAGCGTGGCGAGAGCTTCCGCGACAAACCGTGGGATGTCTCCCAGTGCACGATTTCCGAGGATGCACGCACCTCTCTGGTCTTGAACCTCCTCACCGAGGACAACCTGCCCTACTACCACGCCCTCATCGAGAAATACATGCCGGCGACCTCCGCTTTCAGCACCTGGAATCATCTCTGGACCGCCGAAGAGGCTCAACACGCCATCGCCATCCGCAGCTATCTTCTCACCTCCCGCAACTGCGACCCCTATGAGCTCGAGAACGATCGCAAGGCCACCATGATCAACGGCTACCAGCCCGTTTTCGACGATCCCACCGAGATCTTTGCCTACACCGCGGCCCAGGAACTGGCGACCCGGGTCAGCCACCGCAATGCCGGCAAAATCACCGACGACCCTGCCGCCTTCGAGTTGATGCGTCTCATCGCCTCCGACGAGAACCACCACTTCATCTTCTACAAGTCAGTGATGCAGGCGATGCTCGATGCCGAGCCGTCCTTGGTGTTGAACGGGATCTTCAAGGTCTTCGACAATTTCCAGATGCCCGGTGCCGCGATGCCCCGCTTCCTCCGCCGGTCGATCGACGTGGCCCGAGCAGGCGTCTACAACCTCCGCATCCACCACGACCGCGTGGTGGTCCCGTTGCTCAAGGACTGGTCCATCGGCGACCTCACCGGCCTCACGACCGCGGCGGCCGAGGTCCAGGAAAAGATCATGGCCCTCCCCGCCCAGATCATGGAGAAGGCCGAGCGCTTCGAGCGACGGGTCGGGATCGTTCCGGTCTGAGCCTCTCGCCTTGAAAGGCCCATAGTGCCTGGGCGTCCATGAGAACCGTGACCTTGGACGAGCGTCGGGCCAGACTCGGCATCCGCCACCATCTCGCCCAACCCGTTCACAGCGCCGTGGCTGTGGCTTCCGACATGGTCGCGCTCCACTCCTCCGACCCGACAACCGTGTACCTCTCCGTCCGAGCCAGGTTGACCTCGTTTCAGGTGGCAGATCTCGAATCCGCCCTATACGAAGAGCGGAGCCTGGCTCGAGTGCTTGGAATGAGACGGACTCTCTGGGTGGTGCCTACCGAAACCATCGCCGATATCCACAACTCCTCGACGGTCAAGATCGCCGGTTCCGAGTTGAAACGGCTGGCCCGGATGGTCGAGGTCGCCGAAGTCTCCGACGATGGCGTGAACTGGTATCGCCAGGTTTCGGCCAAGACCCTGGAGGCGATCCGTGCCCAGGGAGAAGCCGTCGCCGCGGCCGACCTGACCAAGGTGGTGCCCGAACTTCGAGAGCAGTTCGCCTTCTATAGAAGCGACGGGTCGATCGTGGCCCGCGTCGGGGCGTCGACAAGGGTTCTGTTCGCACTTGCAAGCGAAGGCCGGGTGATGCGAGCTCGACCGCGCGGCAGCTGGATCTCCGGTCAGTACCGCTGGGCGACCACCGAGAACTGGCTGGGCTCGATGATCCCAATCGTTCCCCGGGAACTCGCCCAGGCGGAGCTAATGCGTCGATGGCTCCATGCCTTCGGCCCGGCCACGGAGACTGACATCGCATGGTGGACGGGGTGGACCAAAGCCGACGTGAGAGCTGCGCTGGCAACGGTCGAGGCCGTGGCGGTCGAAACCGAATCCGGGACCGCATATCTCCTCGCTGACGACCTCGACCCGGTGTCCTCGCCGGCACCATGGGTCGCTCTCCTCCCCTCACTGGACCCGACCACGATGGGGTGGAAGGAGCGGGGCTGGTATCTGGGGCAACATGGCACACAGGTGTTCGACGGAAACGGCAATGCCGGGGCCACGATCTGGTCGGAGGGACGGATCGTCGGCGGGTGGTCGCAGCGGCGCGGAGGTGAGGTTGTCTACCGCCTTCTCGAAGATGTCGGCTCGGACGCGACATCCGCGATCGAGCACGAGGTAGAGACACTTCAGGCATGGCTGGGGGGGACGACGGTCACCGCGAGATTCAGGGCACCACTCGACAAGCTCCTGGCCGGCTCGGCGCCGAAATAGGTCGTAATGTGCCGCCGAACAAGGAAGGAACGATTGCGTAAACTGACCCCCGCACTACTTGCTCTTGCCGTCCTAGTCGCCGCCTGTGGCGGTGGAGACTCGGGTGGAACCACGACCACTGCGGGCACCGGTACCACGGCGCCTGCGGACAAGGTGCTGATCAACGTGGACAGCCTTTCCTTCCCGACCGAAACCACGGTTCCGGCGGGCAAATCGGTGGCATGGAAGAACGGGATGCTGGTCAATCACCAGATTGTGTTTGACACCCATGACGGTCAGCCGGCAGACATCGACCCTCTGCTCCTCAATGGCGGAGCAACAGTGGAGGTCACGCTCGAGCCGGGAAGCTGGGCCTACTTCTGCGGGTTTCACGCCCAGATGACGGGGACGCTCGTCGTCGAAGGTTGACCCGCCTCCGGAGCGGCTAGGGGTGCCGTTGCAACAGGCGGACGGTCGTGGTCTGTTCGACGGTGATGAACGCGTCTGGGTTCGCGGTCTCGATCATGTTGACGACGTCGGAAACTCGGCGTCGGGGCACGACACAGAAGGTGATACGCACCTCACCAGCCCTGCCATCGCCGTTGACCACGGTCGCCCCGTGACCACGGTCGCGTAGCAACTCGACCACGCTCGGAGTGTCGACCGGCGCGATGATCCGCAACAGTGACTGCCCGATCGCCAGCCATTCTTCGACAAGGGCTCCGCCATACGTGCCGGCGGCGAACCCGGCGGCAAAGGAAAGGACCCGCGCCGGATCGTCGAGACCGCTGAGAACCCGAGCGATCGCCAGCACCCAGACCAACGATTCGAAGAAGCCGAGCACGGCTGCTGATCCCTTCCGGCCCCGACTGAGAAGGACGATGCGGACCGTGGCCATGCCTACGTCCAAGACCCTGAGGACAAAGATGATCAGGAGATCGAGAAAGAGCTCCATGGGCTTTGATCACGGTAGGAGAAGCCCTATCACGAGCCGGGGAATTGGTGGCCGTGCGGAGCGGCGGCCCGGGGGTGCCTAACTCCCGCCCTGGTAGGCGATGAGCTCGATGCGATCATCACCGCCTCTCACTGCGACCTCGAGGATCATCCCGACTCCCGCCGCGTAGTACTTCTCCTCGACCACGTCGGGGAGGAACGGGTTCCATTCCTTGATCACAGTCACGTCGTCATAGGAGCCAAACGCCACGGTCTCGGCAACTGCGACGCGCACCACTTCCGCCAAGTCCTCGGCCTCGCCCCGATAGAACTCCTGTCGATAGACATCGCCTACCGCGGGATCGGCCTCCATGACGATTCCCGGCAGCGCGCCGTCGACCCCGGCCTCCCAGGAACCAGCGGTCGATGTCACGACGCCGCCCTCGTACTCCTTGGTGTCTTCGCCCAGGTACCAGACGTTGCCCACGTCATCCTGGGCGTACCAGTCGTAGGTGTCTTCGATGATCTCGCCGTCCACGGTCACGGTGTCTCGCACCACCGTCGCCTCGATGCCCATCACGATCCTGATCTCGTCCAAGACGATCACTTCGATCCTCTCCACCTCGTCCGCGCCAGTGGACTGATAGGTCCAGGTGCCGCCCGGGATCAGCGGGAGGAGCGGGTTGTCGATTACGTCTGCGAAGGAAGCGGGGTCCAGGGTGACTTTGTACTCGCCACCGTCCCCAGGGTCGATTTCAGAAGATGCTCCAGCGCCACACGCGATCAGCGTGAGGAGGAGAGCGGCCAGAATTCTGCGGGACATGAACCAACCTCCACGGTTGCCATCGGGGGCTCAGATACGTAAACTATGTATATACACGATATATCGTAATATGATATAGTGCAAGCGATGGCCCTACCTACCTCCCATCTTCACATCCTCCTCACCCTGGCATCAGAAGACCGTCACGGTTACTCGATCATGCGAGAAACCGAGGAGCTCACCGACGGGCAGGTCAAGCTCGGCCCGGGCGCCCTCTACGCGGCCCTGGGCAAGCTGGTCGACGCTGGGCTGGTGATGGAGACCGAGGAGCGACCAGCGCCCGAGCTCGATGATGCTCGACGCCGGTACTACCGGATCACCGATGACGGCCGCGCCGCGCTCGGCCTGGAACTGCAACGGCTGGCCAAAGTCATCTCCTATGCCCGGAACCGGAACCTTGGCTGGAGCCCGACATGACCGATCGCTCGATACGTCGTCATCTCAACTGGTACCGCCGTTTGGTGGCACTCACCCCTCCGACCCATCGCAGCAGGTTCGGGGAGGCTCAGATGACGCTCTTCGGAGACCTTCTCCAGTCCGGCGAGCCCCCTTCCCGACTCTGGGCCCGCTCGATCCTCGACTTGTTCTCGGTATTCGGTCAAAACAAGGAGGCCATGGTGAACCACTCCGCTCGAATCTCATTGGCGGTCGTCTCGACGGCCCCACTTCTCCTGGCAACGATGCTGCTCTGGTTGATGATCGAAGAGTTCGGCGACGTGCCACGCTGGCTAGGGCTGGTAGCCCTTGGGCTGATCATTCAAGGTGGCTACACACTCGTCTGGCTGAGTGGACGTCTCCAACGGTGGCAGCGTTGGGCAAGCGGCTTGTTCGCCGCCGGGGAGACCACCGCTCTCGTCGCAGGCGTCTTTGCCACATTCGTCGTCGTGAGCGCTTTCGAGGACTCCGACCCTGAGTACGCCCCGCTCATGATCGCGGTAGTCGTGGCCGTCCACGGTCTCGTCGGCCTGCTGGCGCTGTTCACGTCAAATGAGGAGATGCCAACCCCGGCGTAGGGTGTCTAGCGGAGCAGCTGGGCTCTCCGACGTTCCATCCCGGAGACGATCGACCATGCGATCACCAGGCCGAGCAGCACCATCCAGGCCCAGCTCGCCTCGATGATCTCGACGGCCATGGTGAACCGAGCCTGAAAATCGACACCAGTGATCGGTGAGATGGCGCTCACCTCACCGAACAGACCACTGTCGAAGTTGGCCTGGAGCCCACGGGCCGCCTGTCGGATGCCACTGCCCCCGAGACCGTCAGATCCGGGCGGAAGCTGGTCGTCATCACCAGTCGTGATCAACCCCGAGGCGCTGGAATCATCCGGAGGAGTGGTGCTGCTGGTGTCCCCGGTCACGGTGGTCGTGGGTGATTCCCCGTCGAAAACGGTGGTGGTGCTTGGAGGGCGAGTCGTGGTGGTGGTGGGACGGGTGGTGGTCGTCGTGGGAGCTGTGGTGGTCGTGGGAGAGGTGGTGGTCGTGGTGGGCGGGGCGGTGGTAGTGGTGGTGGTTTCCTCGATCATCTCACCGGTGATCTCGACATTGTCGATGAACACTTCACTACTCAGAAGGGCTCCGGAGAACTCGAAGCGAAGCGAGAAGTCCGCAGATCTGTAGTCGCTGATATCGATCGTCGGATGGTCGGTCTGTTCAGCGCCCAGGTTGTAGGTGGCGACTGTCACCCACCCTCCGCCACCGTTGACCTGGACCAGGAGCTGAGAGCCAAACAGGGATTCCGTCGCCATCAGGTCGAAACAGAGCTCCGCATCCTCCAGAACGCTGGTGTCCGCGCTGCGTTCGGCGCCGATCGAGCCCAGAAGTGTGGTCAGCGCGCTGAATCGAATGCAGTTTCCGGAGGCGCAATTCCCCGAGGAGACCACCCGGACATTGCTCTTCTTCTCATCGCCATCGTCGCCGATCTCCAGCCACGGCCCCGACCATGGCAGCGAGCCGTTGGAGCCACCCCAGCTGATCGAATCGAATTTGTCCTTGAAGTTGGCGTCCTCGTCGGCCACGGCAGGGAGGGCCATGGCAAAGGTCACCAGGCAAAGGAACGGCACCAGAGCCCGTCTCATGCCGACATCGCCCTGATCATGTCGGCTACGGATTCCTGGTTGTCGTCCACCTCTTCGCTAGCCGACTCCAGGGCGGGAAGACTCACGATGAAGTAGGACTTGCCGACGAAGCGCTGATAGGACAGCTTGCCACCGAGCAGCGCGGTCAACCGCGAGGCAACCGCCAACCCGAGACCGATGCTGCCTGTCAGCAGCGGTGCGGAGCCGTCGTGGATGAAGCGCTCGAAGAGCTTCTCCACCTGATCCTCGGGCACACCGGAACCGTCATCCCAGACTTCGATGTCGACGACGCCCTCACCGCCCGAGACTTCGATCCCGATGTTGTCGCCCCCGTGACGGGCGGCATTGGAGAGAAGATTGATGACGACATGCCGGAGACGTGCGGCGTCAGTCGACGCCCAAGCCTCGCTTCCGCTCCGCTTGACCTCGAGACCGGCCCTGGCAAAGGGGGTGATTGCCGATTCGATGACGTCGGAGAGGCGGGTCGGTGCCAATTCGACCTGAACGCCGGTGCTGTCGATGCGGGCGGCAGTCAACAAGTCGTCGACCATTCGGGTCATCTCCGCAGCCTCGTTGGCGATGATCTGGGCCAGGTCTTTGTTGCCCTCGACGTCCGAGCCGTCGCCGTCGGTGAGGATTTCGGCGAACCCGTATATAGAGGTGAGAGGAGTTCGCAATTCGTGGGAGAGCCCGGCGATGAACTCGTCCTTGGCCCTACCCACTGCCCGCTCGGCTTCGATCTCCAGGTCCGCTGCGAGTTGGTGCTCGCGCACAGACCTCTTGGCGATGATGCGGTAGATGAGGACTGCCGAGGCCGGGATGGCGAACGTCAGGAAGAAGATGATGAAATCGGAGGCTCGGTTGCCACGTCCAGTGTTGGCATCGATCTGGGTCTGAATGTCGTCCTGCTCCGCCTGCAGCGAGTCACGCACCACTACGTAGGCCGTTTCGACTCCCCCAACGATGAGAGCTTTGGCATCGACAACCGCACCAGATTCAAGAGCGACGAGCGTCTCATCGATCGATCCCAGGTAATGGGTGAGGGAGGCAGCCGAGACACTCTCGGCGCCTGCGTCCCGAAGGGCGTCGAGACGATCACGTGCGGAACGGACCTCGGTCATGGCGGCGGTGAAGTCCTCGGCCGTGACCTGACCGGTCTCCTCCAGTTCAGCGAAGGTCGCGGCCTGGACCAGGGCAGCCCTGGTCAGAGCGGAGGTTCCGACGGTGGCGTTCGCCCAAAGCAACGCCCTCGAGTTGTCGGCTACCCGTCCGGCGCTGATGGTGTTGGCGAAGGCGAGACCGACGACGAACACGACCAGAAGCAGGGTCACGCCGACTGCAATCCCGGCGGACCGACGATATCCGGTTGGGCGAGTGATACGCACCGTCCCCATAGGTCGCTATATCGGCAAAAACGGGTCCGTTTCTACATAGGCCGATTGGTGCCTTGACGAAGTGCACCCGCCCTGCTTGGCGGGATCGCAAATGAGTGCGAACCCCGTGATCGGTGTCAGGTGCCGGGGATTTCGGGCCAGGCCACGGCGGCCTCATCGATCACCGACTCGAATTTGAGACCCATCAGGATCACGCCGCCCGCCCCGGCTTCTCGGGCCCGCACCTCCATCTCGGCGGTGATTTCCCACCCCAGCTTGCGGCGGACATCGGGCGCCACATCGTCAAGACGAAGTTTGAGGCCGGTGGTGACCGGAACAGCGCCGATCGACTCCATCTGCTCCACCCAGTCGATGTTGAACGGAGGAATGATCATCAAGTAGACCGGTGGATCCTCATCTTTGAGGTTGAGCCGACCCATCTGCTCCTCGATGACCGCAGGGTCGAGAACCGGTCCCGCCACGAAGAATTGGGTGCCGAGATCGATCCTGCGCCTGAATTGCCATTCCCGGAACCTGGTCGGCATCCCCACCTCGAAATCGGGGAGATCCTCCTGGAGCTGTCTGAGATGTTCGACGATCTCGTAGTGGTGAGCCAGATGGTCGATGTGGGGCACGGTGTCCCCGATGACCACCAGAAACGAATCCACTCCGTTGCCCAACGCTCCCCGTACCTCCGATTCGATCGCCAGGATGTTTCGGTCCCGGGTCGATACGACCACCGTTGGCTTGACATCTGGTGTGTCATGGGTGATCCGAGCCGAGAAGGCATAGGGCGAGACCCGGATCCGGCCAAACACGTTGTCGGTGACCAAGACGTGGCTCCAGGCTGGCGACAGGCTGCGGTGACTCAGGTCGGGGAATTCGGGCGGATTCACTTCCGCGATGCGCAGCCAATGTCCTGCCTCAGTCAACATCTCTGGTCTCCTTGGCCTTACGGGCTATGAAATACTTCGCCTGGGGGTGATGACAGATCAAGGCCGAGGTCGTCTGCTCGGGTTGATACTGAAATGCCGTTTCCTCGCTGACTTCGATGCCGAGCCGGTCGGCACCGAGCAGCCACGCCACCTTCTCGTTGTCCTCGAGATCGGGGCACGCCGGATACCCCCATGAATAGCGTCCACCCCGATACTGCTGTTTGAACAGCCCGATGAGGCTCGGGCCATCCTCATCGACGAATCCCCATTCCTGGCGGATCCGGTGGTGCCAGTACTCGGCGAGGGACTCGGCCAACTCCACCCCGAGCCCGTGGAGCAAGAGATAGTCGTGGTACTTGTTCTCTGCGAATAGCTCTGCAGTGCGGCGAGAAACCTCGTGGCCCATGGTGACTATGTGGAAAGCGGCGTAGTCGACTTCGGCGCTCATCGGGCGGTAGAAGTCGGAGATGCAGTAGAACGGCTCCTCCCGCTGACGGGGGAATGAGAACCGGGTGAGCTCCACACTTCGAGTCTCGTCATCCCAGATCACCAGGTCGTCCCCCTCGGAGTTGGCGGCGAAGTACCCGTAAACCAGCTGGGGCCGGAGCAGGTCGGCGGAGCGGGCGCGAGCCAACTGGTCGCGCAGTAACGGCTTGAGTCGCTCCTTGAACTCACGGTCGTTCTCGCCCGACTCCGGTCGATACTGCCATTGGTTGCGAAACAGCGCTGTCAGGTTGATATACGGGGTGATCTCGTCGAGAGGGACACCGCGCACCACCCGGGAACCGACGAACGGCGGCCTGAAGATCTGGTTATCGATCTGGACATGCGGTGAGCGAGCCGGAACGGCGACCACCTCCCCACCCGCCTCATGACGCTGCCGCCCCGCCTCAGGCGATGGCGCCGGCTCGCCGGCGACGATCCGCTGCATGGCGTCGAGGCCGGCGAAGGCGTTCTTTCCGTAATAGAGCGGCCCGGCGTAGCGGGACCGAAGGTCAGCCTCGACATAGTTCCTGGTGAGTGCGGCCCCACCGAGCAGGACCGGCACCTTCCCCAGTCCGCGGCGATCCAACTCCTCGAGGTTGTCGCGCATTATGAGTGTCGACTTGACGAGGAGGCCGCTCATCCCGATCGCGTCGGCCGAGGTCTCCTCGAACACCTTGATCATCTCGCCGATCCCGACCTTGATGCCGAGATTGTGAACCTCGTATCCGTTGTTACTGAGGATGATGTCGACCAGGTTCTTGCCGATGTCATGGACGTCACCCGAAACCGTGGCCAGCACGATCTTGCCCCTGCCCCCGGTGTCCGCCTTCTCCATCTTCGGCTCGAGATGGGCTACCGCTTTCTTCATGGTCTCGGCCGACTTCAGCACGAAGGGGAGCTGCATCTCACCGCTGGCGAATAAGTCGCCAACCGTCTTCATCCCGTTGAGCAGAAAGTCGTTGATGACGGCGAGCGGCTCATACCCGTCCGAGAGGGCGATTTCGAGATCCTCGATGATCGAGCGCTGGTCACCGTCCACGATCCGACGAGCCAACCGCTCGCCCACCGCCATTTCGGCATAGTCCTCGGCAGTCGTCTCTTCGGTCCGAACATCGGCGAACAGTTCGAGAAGCTTCTCCAGCGGGTCATAACCCTCCGCCCTGCGGTCGTAGACCAAGTCGAGGCAGACCTTGCGCTGCTCGGGGTCCATCTTCGATAGAGGCTCGATCTTGCCGGCATGGACGATGGCCGCATCGAGGCCCGCATCTACGGCCTCGTGGAGGAACACCGAGTTCAGGATCCGCCTCGCCGCCGGGTTGAGGCCAAACGAGATGTTGGACACGCCGAGCGCGGTCCTCACCCCGGGGAGCTCGGTCTTGATCCTCCGAATCGCCTCCAAAGTGGCAATCCCGTCCCGACGGAGATCGTCATCACCGGTGCTCAAAGGGAAGGTCAGGGCGTCGAAGATGAGATCGCTCGACTCCAGCCCGTAGCGATTGACCGCAAGATCGTGGATCCGGTGCGCTACCCGCATCTTCCATTCCAGGGTCCTGGCCTGTCCTTCTTCATCGATCAGCAAGCAGATGACGGCTGCGCCATGCTTTCGAGCCAGTTTGAACACACGATCGATCCTGGATCCTTCGGCGTCACCGTCCTCGAGGTTGGCACTGTTGAGCACCGATCGACCGCCGAGACGTTCGAGACCTGCCTCCATGACCGGTGACTCGGTCGAGTCGAGGACCACAGGGGCGGTGACGTCGGTGGCGAAGGCAGAGTCAAGCCGGATCATGTCGGCCACACCATCCCTACCCACATAGTCGACACAGAGGTCCACCAGGTGAGCGCCCTCTTTCACCTGCTCCTGGCCGATGGCAACACAACCTTCTATATCGTCAGCAAGCAGCGCATCTCGAAACGCCCTCGAGCCGTTGGCGTTGGCCCGCTCCCCGATGATCATGAAGGAGGTGTCCTGGTCGAACGGGACTTGGGTGTAGATAGAAGCCGCCGACGGGATGATCTCCGGCTGACGCTCTTTGACCGTGACCGGGCGAAGCCGGGCCACGACTGCGGCGAGGTGCTCGGGGGTGGTCCCACAGCACCCGCCAACCACTCCCACACCGAATTCGGTGCTGAAAGTGGCGAGATGATCCGCCAACTCCTGAGGGCCGAGGTCGTATTTCATCAAGCCGTCTTCGACATAGGGCAGGCCGGCGTTGGGGATCGCCGACACCACAAAGGGAGAATGACGGGTGAGGTGTCGCAACGGCTCGTACATCTCGGCGGGGCCGGTGGCGCAATTGAGCCCGATGACGTTGGGACCCAACGCCCCGAGCGAGGTCAGGGCCGCCCCGATCTCGGTTCCGGGAAGCATCCGACCGGTGAGCTCGATGGTCACCTGCACCTGAAGCGGTAGATCCACGCTTGCCGCCCGCATCGCCCTCCGCGCACCCTCCATCGCGGCCTTGGCACCCAAGAGGTCGAATTGGGTCTCAATGACAAACAGGTCCACGCCGCCGTCGATCAAACCGGCAGCTTCCACCTCGTAGGCGTCGACCAATTCGGCGTAGGTCACCTGTCCCAAGGTTGGGAATTTGGTTCCAGGGCCGATCGACCCGGCAACAAAGCGAGTTCGACCGTCCTGAGCGACAAACTCGTCGACGGCCTGTCGGGCCAGAGCGGCACCCGCAGCCGCGATCTCATGTGTCCGGTCCTGGAGGCCGTACTCACCGAGGGGAATGGCAAAGGCGCCGAAGGTATTGGTCTCGATCACATCGACGCCGACCCGGAGGAAAGAGCGATGGAGCTCGCTCACCACGTCGGGTCGGGTCACATTGAGCAGCTCGTTGCAACCTTCGAGAAACGGGCTTCCGAAGTCGTCGGCCGTGAGGCCAATCGTCTGGAGGTTGGTCCCGGTCGCGCCATCGAAAATGACAACACCGGCAGCTATGGCGTCCAGATACGACGTCATCGGTGTGCCTCCATACGGCTACAACAGGGGTCGTCTGTCGGGCTCAACAATGCTCCTAGCTTGTCTCTCGAAACGCCTCGTGAGCGCCAAGAGCCGGAGCCCTACGGCAACTCATCGTTCCAGGCATTGGCACCGTGCTTTCGCCGGTTGCCGCGGTATCAACGGGCCTAGTCCCTCAACCGCTCTAGATGAGCGCTTCGCGGAATGAATAGTAACCCACGCATGACCAAAACCCCACAGAAGACACCGGCAACGACCGGCGATGCTCGGCGCTGCCCGTCCTTCCATCTAGGGTTCCTCCCCACGGGATAGGAGACCAATGTCGGAGCTTTCGGTGAGTCGCGAGGTTTCGGTGAGCCCCGAGGCCTTGTGGGAGCTGATCACGGACCTCGATCGGTCTCCCAATGTCATTTCGGCGGTGACCGCCGTGGCCCGTCTCGATGACGGGACCGGCTTCGGAGTTGGCACCAGATGGCAGGAAACGAGGCTGATCTTCGGACAAGAGGCAACCGAGGTTCTCGAAGTCACCGACATCGACCCAGGTCGGAGCTACACCGTCGAGGCCGAGAGCCTCGGCGCTCGCTATCGATCGGTGATAAGCGTCGATCCGTCGCCCGGGGGAAGCCTGATCACCATCAGCTTCGGAGCCGAATCCACAGGCGCCGTCTCCAAGGTGATCGCCGGGACCATCGGCAAGTTGTTCGAGGGAGGGACCCGGAAGGCTTTGGGGAAGGACCTCGATGACATCGCGGTGGTCGCCGAGAGCGAACTCTGACAATCGGCAAAGGCCCGATTGTGAGCCCTCCGTATCTCGAGCGGGTGGCATTGACGTAGTGGGCGGTGTCGGATACCTTGGCCTCGACATGAGTGCTGTTCACATCACGACGACCATGACCACGGCTTGCCAGCCGTGCGGCTCGGTCGTGTGATCAGCACCCAGTAGAACACGACCACAAGATCCGCCCGGCACCGGTGCGGATCTTTCTGATTCGGGTCGGTGTCACGGATCTCACCGAATAGAGGAACACCGATGACATACGATCCCGAGCCGAGGGCCAACCACGGGAGTCGACCATGAAAGTCAAGGTAGGCGTGCTCGGCGCCGGGACCGTTGGCGGCGCCCTGGTGCAGAGACTCCTCCTCGACCGTGATCAAATTCGGGAAAAGGCCGGAGTCGACCTGGAGTTGAAGCTGGTCGCGGTCAAGCATCTCGAAAAGCCCCGGCCATTCGACCTTCCTCCGGACAGGATCACGGATCAGGCGATGAGTGTGGTGAGCAGCCCCGGCATCGACGTCGTGGTCGAGGCGATCGGTGGTCTCGAGCCCACCGGTGAGCTGTTGCTCACCGCACTTCGGTCAGGCAAACCCGTGGTCACCGCCAACAAGGAGTTGATTGCCACCAGGGGCGAGGAGTTATTCGAGGCGGCCAATCGAAGCGGAGTCCCCCTGATGTACGAGGCGGCAGTTGGAGGAGGAATCCCGGTGATCCGCCCTCTCGCCGAAAGTCTGGCGGGTGAGCGAATCGATCGGGTCAGTGGGATCGTCAACGGCACCACCAACTACATCCTGACCTCGATGGCTCACGACGGCAGAAGCTTCGAGGAGGCCCTGGAGGAGGCCACAGTGCTCGGCTATGCCGAACCGGACCCCTCCGACGACGTCTCTGGGAGGGATGCTGCCTTCAAGACCGCGATCCTGGCCCGTCTCGCCTTCGGGGAGTGGGTGGCGCCCTGGCAGGTGGAGTGTGTGGGGATCGAGGCAGTGAGCCGAGCCGATGTGGAAGCGGCCACGGCGGCGGGCAAGGTCATCAAGCTGATCGGAGTCGCGGAGCGGGTGGGTGAAACCATCTCGACCCGGGTCGGCCCTCTTGCCCTGGAGGCCAACCATCCCCTGGCCGGTGTCGATGGCGTGACCAACGCCATCTTTGTCGAGGGACCCGCCATTGGACGCCTCCTCTTCACCGGTCCAGGTGCAGGTGGCCAGCCAACCGCGTCGGCGTTGCTTGGCGACCTGATCCAAGTCGCCTCGAGACGCAACTGGCAGGGCAAGGCGCCCAGCTACCGCCGCCCTCGCCAGGTGTTACATCGGTAACCCGAGGCTGGCCACCCCTCGGTCAACCCAAAGAGCCAAAGCTGCCTCATCGAGATGTTCCGTTTGGATGCAGAACCAGCCTGGAACCGGCCGCCCGGCGAACTCGAAAGGACGGACAACCGCGTCGTCGCGGACCGCGGAATCCCCGCTTTCATCGATCCGGAGACATAGCCGGTCGTCAAGGACGACAACAGCCATCTTGTCACTCAGGAAGAACCCAAGACCGCTCATCACCGGGCGCTCGGTCAGAACCGCGAAGTGTGATATCCGGGCCCGAACCCGCGCTGCCAGATCGTCCGAATAGGGCACCGTCCGAATCTAGGGCTGTTGGCTGTTCACCG
>JALYNX010000085.1 GCA_030772935.1 Actinomycetota bacterium
CTCGATGTCCTCGCGCGAGTAGCGACGGGTGCCACCCGGCGTGCGGAAGGGGTCGATCAGGCCCTTGCGCTCGTAGATTCGCAAGGTCTGGGGGTGCATCCCCGCGAGCTCGGCGGCCACCGAGATCACAAACACGGCTCGGGTCGACTCGTTCATCCGGTCACCATCATCTCAGATGAGAACGCAGCTCGTCGGTCTCAAACTGGGCGAGATCTTCGATGAGTTGCTTCTCTTCCTTCCCGAGCTTGGTCGGTACCGCCACCTGAACGGTCACGAGGATGTCCCCCGGTCGTACACGTTCGGGGACAACACCCTTGCCTCGTACCCGAAAGGTCTTTCCCGATGGGGTCCCCGATGGGATCTTGAGCTTCAGCACCCCGTTCAACGTGGGTACTTCGAGCTTGGTGCCGAGCACAGCCTCGCTGTAGGTGATGGGCACGGTGAGCGTCAGGTCGTTGCCCTTTCGACCGAAGGTGCGGCTCGAGGCCACCCTGACCCGGACCAGGAGATCGCCAGGCGGCCCGCCGTTGCGCCCTGGAGCGCCCTTGCCCCGGATGCGCAGTGTGTTCCCGTCCTGGACCCCAGCCGGGACCCGCACCTTCACCTCCCGGGTCCTGGTCTCGGTTCCCGTCCCCCGACAAACTGTGCACGGGGTCTCGATGATGCGGCCCGACCCACGGCATTGGGGGCAAGGCTGGGAGAAGGAGAAGAATCCCTGGTTCTGGGCGACCACGCCCCGGCCGCCACAGGTGGGACAGGTAGCGACCTGGGTCCCGGGCTCGGCGCCCGAGCCGCCGCAGTGTGAGCAGGGAGCAGCGCCTTTCACCTTGACCGCGGTGGTCACACCAGCAACCGCGTCCTCGAAGCTGATGCTGAGATCCGCCTGGACATCGGCGCCCCGGGCCGGTCCACTGCGGGAGCCGGAGCCGAACCCGAACAGATCACCTAGGCCACCCATTCCCCCGAGGAGGTCGGAGAGGTCTTCGACCCGCACCTGCTGGCCGCCGAAGCCCCCGGCACCGGGTCCGTACCCTGAGTACCCACCTGAGGCAACCAATCGCCTCACCTGATCGTATTCCTTGCGGTCCTCGACGTCGGACAGGGTGGCGTAGGCCTCCGAGATCTCCTTGAACTTCTCTTCGGCCTCGTCGTTGCCCGGATTGGCGTCGGGGTGATAGGTCTGCGCCAGCTTGCGGTAGGCCTTCTTGATGTCTTCGGGCGTCGCCTCCGAGCTCACGCCAAGGATCTCGTAGAAGTCCTTGTCCACCCAGTCTCGGTTCATCGTTCGGATTCCAGCGACACCAGGGCGGCGCGCAGCACCTTCCCCCCGAGTCTGTAGCCGCGTCGCAGTTCCCCGGCGACTACGAACGGGCCATCGCCGTCCGGCGCTCCGACCGGCTCGTGAACCTCGGGATCGAAGGGCTCGCCGACAGTCGGGATCACCTCGAGGCCTTCCTGTTCCAGAGCCTTGAGCAGCTGCTCACGGGTCCCGATCATCCCAGAGAGAAGACGTCGTTCGGCATCGCTCCTGGCCTCGGTGGCCAGGGCTGCGTCGAACGAGTCGAGCACCGGCAAGAGGCCCCTTACTACTCGCTCTGCGGCGCGATCGACAGTCGCCGACTGCTCACGCAGGGCACGCTTGCGGAAGTTGTCGAAGTCTGCGGCGACTCTTCTCAGGTCATCCAGATATGAGGTCGCTTCTGAGCGCGACTCGGCGAGCTGGGAGAGGAGGAGCTTGATTGCCTCGTCATGGTCCTCTGGAAGCTCGACCTGGCGGTCGCCCCATGACTCGACGATCTCCCCGACCACGACTTCCGGCTCTTCACTCATGACGTTCTGCGCTTTGCGTGTTGCCGTGATGAGGACGCCTAAGCGTCCTCATCATCCTCGACTATCTCAGCCTCGACCACGTCGTCATCGTCGGAGTCGGTCTCTTCGGATTGGCCACTGGCCCCGGCCTGCTGATACATGCGGGTGGCCATGGCCTGGCTCGCCGAGATCAGCGTGTCCATGCGAGACCGGATCTCGGAGGTCTCCGAGGCCTCGTTGCCCATGACCTCCTTGAGATCGGACAACGCGGCGGCGATCGCGGCCTTTTCGTCGTCGGTCATCTGCTCGCCCTGCTCTTCGACCAGCTTGTCGGTTTGATGGACCAATTGGTCGGCCTGGTTGCGGGTTTCGACCGCTTCCCGGCGCTTGGCGTCCTCCTCGGCGTAGGCCTCGGCGTCCTTGATCATCCGGTCGATCTCACCGTCGGCGAGTGCAGAGCCTCCGGTGATGGTCATCGCCTGCTCCTTACCGGTAGCCAGGTCCTTGGCGCTCACATTGACGATCCCGTTGGCGTCTATGTCGAAGGCGACCTCGATCTGGGGCACACCCATCGGAGCCGGCGGGATCCCGGTCAGCCGGAACTTGCCAAGGCTCTTGTTGTCATTGGACATGGTCCGCTCACCCTGGAGGACGTGGATCTCGACCTCGGGCTGACTGTTCTCGGCTGTGGTGAAGATCTCTGATCGCTTGGTGGGAATCGTGGTGTTGCGCTCGAGCATCCGCGTCATGACCCCGCCCTTGGTCTCGATACCGAGAGTCAGCGGTGTCACGTCGAGGAGAAGGATGTCCTTCACGTCTCCCTTGAGAACGCCGGCCTGAATCGCGGCTCCGGCCGCCACCACTTCGTCGGGGTTGACCCCGCGATGCGGATCCTTGCCGCTGAGGCTTTTCACGAGCTCCTGCACCGCGGGCATACGGGTCGATCCTCCGACCAGCACCAGGTGCTCGATGTCGTCAACTTTGATTCCGGCGTCCTTGATCGCCTGCTGGAAGGGTCCCTTGGTCCTTTCCAGGAGCTCTTCGGTGAGCTTTTGGAACTCGGACCGGGTCAGCTTGCGCTGGAGATGCAGCGGGCCTTCCGAGGTGGCAGTGATGAACGGGAGGTTGACTTCGGTCTCGACAACCGTCGACAACTCGATCTTCGCCTTCTCCGCAGCTTCCTTGAGACGCTGCAGTACCATGCGGTCCTTTGCGAGGTCGACGCCGTGATCGTTCTTGAAGCCTTCGACCAGCCAGTCGATGACTTTCTGGTCCCAGTCGTCGCCTCCGAGGTGGGTGTCACCAGAGGTCGCCTTGACCTCGAAGACACCTTCACCGATCTCGAGGACGGACACGTCGAACGTGCCTCCACCCAAGTCGAACACGAGAATGGTCTGGTCGGACTCCTTGTCCAACCCGTAGGCCAGAGCGGCCGCCGTCGGCTCGTTGATGATGCGGAGGACATTGAGCCCGGCGATCTGTCCGGCCTCGGTGGTGGCCTGTCGCTGGGAGTCGTTGAAGTAGGCGGGAACGGTGATGACCGCGTCGGTGACCTTGTCCCCCAGGTAGGACTCGGCGTCCCGTTTCAACTTCATCAGGATGCGGGCCGAGATCTCTTGGGCGGTGAGTTTCTTGCCGTCGACTTCGATCGACCAATCGGTCCCCATGTGACGCTTGACCGATCGCACGGTTTGATCGGGATTGGTGATCGACTGTCGCTTTGCAACCTCCCCGACGAGCACTTCGCCGTCCTTGAACGAGACCACGGATGGGGTGGTGCGGCCGCCCTCGGCGTTGGGGATGATGGTGGGCTCGCCGCCTTCGAGGACGGCGATGACGCTGTTGGTGGTACCCAGGTCGATACCTACTGCGCGTGCCATTTCTGGTGGAACCTCCGATTCAGGATTGAGTGTCTTCGGAGACTACAACCTGAGTGGGGTATTGTCATATTCCCACCCGGCCGACCGGCGTCTGTTCGCCCGAGGCATGAAGTGAGGGCCTACCGGAGCCTGTGGGGGTCATCGCTGTCTCCGAGGGCGAAGTCGGCCGGCATGAAAAGGTTCAGCTCAACGACTTTATGTACTCCACCAGGTCGTTGATCTCCTGCTCGGTGAGTTGCTCGGAATAGGTGGCCGGCATCACCGGGTCGTAGCCAGCCACTACCTGCGATGGAGGATCGATGATCGAGTTGAAGAGATACGAGTTATCGGCGACCACCTGCTCGCCCGAGACCAGTGGGCGGGTGCCCCCGGCCACTCCCTTCCAGGTGGGCCCGGTGCTGACCACCCCGTCGATGGTGTGACATGCCAGGCAACCTGTGTCCGAGGCCAAGGTCTGACCTCGGGCCGCAGCCTCGGTGTCGACGACGATCGGGATCGTGGAGCCGGACGGCTCGTCGCCCACAGGCTCCCCGGTGAACAACCAAAGCCCGGCACCGAGAACCAGGGTCACCGCCAGGGCGAGTGCCCCCTCTACCCAATTGCTCGTCAAGACATCTCCGCTATCGGCTGACGGAACCGTAACAATCGGCAGCGAGAACGTAGGGTTCTCCGCCGATCGAAGGAAGGGACGATGAACGAGATCGAGTTTGCACTCACGCTGCTTCGGGTCTGGGGCGGGATCGTGATCCTGGCTCACGGGATCAACCACGGACGGACACTGGAGGGGACCGCGCAATGGTTCGCCAAGAAGGGCTTCCGCTCGGCTCCTCTCAACGCCAGGATCTCGGCTGCCAACGAGATCGCGCTCGGGCTCGGCCTGATCGCAGGATTGTTGACAACCGTGGCCGCAGCCGGATTGGCGGCAACGATGTTCGTTGCCTTCTGGTCGATTCACCGTTTTGTCGGGTTCTTCAACTTCCATCGACCCGACGAGGGCTACGAGTACGTCACGACCCTGGCGGTGGTGGCCTTGGTGATTGCCATTCTTGGCCCAGGGTCCGTTTCCCTGGACTCGACGCTCGGCATCGCCGACGACCTCGATGGGTGGGTCGGAGCCGCCATCGTCGGCGTCGGTCTGGTTGTCGCCTTTCTCCAACTTGCGATGTTCTGGCGCAAGCCGACGACGGGCGGATCAGCGTCTTGAGCTTTGGGCCTCTTCCCTCCGGGCTGTTCGAAACCCGTGACCAACTCCACCAGCTCGCATTCTTCGCACTTGCCCCTGCTCGTTACAAGGCTGTCGGTCGCATGGGACTGCGGTCGACGCCAGGGGGTTTCGGCACCCCGGAGTACGAGGGCCGCGTCGCCAGGATCGAGGGTGACCTGCTCGTTTTCGAGTCCGACGGGGGCATCGCCACCCAGACCGTCACCACGATCCGATCGGCAACCGAATTCGTCGGCATCGAGTACGAAGCGGTGTGGTTCCCTGATTTTGGGGATCAGCTGCCGCCAGCCGACCCCGACGCCGAGTTGAACCTCGACATCAGGTCGGTCGACTTGGTCGCCGAGTGGTTCGCCTTCGGTTATGAGGTCCTGGGCAGACTGCGCGACTACGGGTCTACCGAGGACGAGGTCTCGGAAATCCAGATCTGGCCGGAGCATTTCGATGCGGCAACGGAGATGGGAGCCGAAGCCAAGGGTCACCGGGCCAGCTATGGGGCATCACCTGGAGACGGCGCCCACCCTGAGCCCTACGTCTATGTCTCGGCGTGGGGCGAGATCGATCGCTCCAACCGCTATTGGAACGACACCGCATTCAATGGTGCCAGTCTGGGCTACGAGTCGCTTATCGGGGAGGCCGATCCGGAGATGACCGCCTTGGTGTTCCTTCTAGAGGGCCACCGTCTCCTTCACCAGGCCTGAGCACGGACGAAGATGTCCTCCACCAGACCTCGCGCCGCGGCACGGACGATGCGAATCGTCTCCTCGTAGCCTTCCGTCGGCCCGCCCCAGGGATCAGGTATCTCGTCCTCGTCCGAGTCTGGGTCATAGGTGCGGAATAGCCGGAGCTTGGCCTGCGAAGCCTTGTTCGGCGCCATCGTCGTCAGCTCTCGCAGGTTGGATCGATCCATCGCCAGGATCACATCGAAGCGATCGAAGTCCGTAGGAGTCACCCGGCGCGCCCGCCCGTCGACGCGGAGACCGACCCGGGCCGCGGCAGCGACCGACTCGGGATGGGGCGGCTGACCGATGTGCCATGAGCCGGTGCCAGCCGAGTCGACCTCGACCTCGAACCCGGCTTCGACAGCCGCCTCTTTGATGGCTGCCGCCGCGGCAGGAGAGCGGCAGATGTTCCCCAGGCAGACGGTGAGAATCCTCATGTGGCACCACTGGCCGCGATTCGCCCCTCGGCGAGGGCGAGGTAAGCGGCTTCGGTGTCGAATCCCACGTAGTGCCGACCAGATTCGACCGCGGCAACCGCGGTACTCCCCGAACCGATGAACGGGTCGAGCACCAGATCGCCGGTGTAGGTGTAGAGCTCGATGAGACGGCGGGGGAGGGCGACCGGGAACGGGGCAGGGTGTCCGACTCTGCTTGCTCGCTCCGAGGGGATTTCCCACACGTCGAGGGTGGCCTCGAGGAATTCGGCGGTCTCGATGCTCGCCTCGTGGGGGAGGCCGAGGGCCTCACGCCTCGCCCTTTTGATCGCCCGGTCGAATCGGCCCTTGGAGGCCACCACCACACGCTCGGTGACGTCTCGGAGCACCGGATTCTGAGGCGAGCGATAGGACCCCCAAGCACAGCTGCCGCCGGCTCCTCTTGCCTTCTGCCAAATGATCTCGCCACGAAGCAGCATTCCCAACCGGTCCTGGAGGATGGCCATCACGTCGGCGGACAGTGAGCGGTACGGCTTGCGCCCCAGGTTGGCGACATTCACCGCCATACGACCTCCCGGCTCCAGCTTGCGAAGAGAGACCGCGAGCACCTCTTCGAGGAGCCCCAGATACTCGATGTAGGTGGCGGGGACGTGACCGGTGGTGGCGTCGGTCTCGTACTCCTTGCCGGCGAAGTACGGGGGCGACGTGATCATGAGAGCCACCGAGCGATCGGCTACCTGAGTCTCGGTCATTTCCCTGGCATCGCCCAGAAACAGGCGGTCGATCGCGATTGGTGCCTCGACCCGCTCGTCTTCGGAGATCAAGGGCGGGTTGAAACGCTCGTAGAACGGGGAAGAATCGTGAGACTCCCGCTTTCCGGAGCCGAATTCCGAGGTGACCGTTGCCAGTCTTTGCCGCACCATCGCCGCTGAAGTTACAGGAATAGGACCTCTGCTCGCGGTATGCTTGCTATAGCAAGCACCTTCCCATGAACGATTTCGCCGAACCAGGTCTGCCCACCATTAGCGTCACCCTTCGTGACGGGTCGATCGCCGCCTTGCGGCCGATCCAACCCGACGATCGGGTCCTCCTCACCGAGGGTCTGAGCAAGATGTCCGTCGAGAGTCGTTTCAACAGGTTCGGCACCGGTGTCGACCATCTCACCGACGCCGAGCTCGACTACCTGACCAACGTTGACCATGTTGGGCATGTGGCGTGGGGAGCATTGATCGACGGCGAGCCGGCTGGCGTGAGCCGTTACATCCGGTTCTCGGACTTTCTCTGCGCCGACATTGCGGTGACAGTCGTCGACAAATACCAGGGTCGCGGACTGGGTCGGGTTCTGTTCGAAGCTTTGATCGCATCGGCCCGGGCCAACGACATCGACGAGCTCTGTTTCGCGGTTCAGCCCTTCAACGAGGCGGTCCGCCGAATGCTCGCCGCTGTCGATGCCGATCTCGATGAGACCGGTGGCCTGGTTCAGGGCCGGATCAGGCTGGCCTCCGTCCCGACCACCGAGCTCGACGACCAATTCGTAGAGCTCTTGGCCAGATTTCAGACTCGCGGGTGACTCCGGTTGTGAGGTCAGCCCGTCTCCTCGGACTCCTCGGCCTCCTCTAGGTCCAACGCCGCCGAGTTGATGCAATAGCGCAGCCCGGTCGGGTTGGGGCCGTCGTCGAAGACATGCCCGAGATGGCCGCCACAGTTGGCACACCTGACCTCGGTGCGAACCATGCCAAAGGCGCGGTCGCTCTCCTCGTCCACCTTGTCCAGCTGGATCGGCTGAAAGAAGCTGGGCCAGCCCGACCCGGAGTCGTACTTGGTGTCACTGGAGAACAACTCCTCGCCGCACCCGGCGCAGCGGTAGGTCCCCGGGGTCTTGTCATTCCAATACTTGCCGGTGAAGGCTCGCTCGGTCCCCGCCTTGCGCAGCACCTGGTACTGCTCGGGATCGAGCTTCTGTCGCCATTCGGCTTCGGTTTGGGGCATATCGGCCATATCAGTCTCCGTTCTCAGTCAATGTCTCATATCGCTTGAACGTCAGGTTCGAAGGGCTTGTTCCAGACGATCGACGAACGCGCCCAGGGCCGGATTGAGCTTCACCCGGGCCAACTCCGGCTTCATCCATTGCACCCGATCGATCTCAGGGAACTGCCGGTGACCCATCGTGAACAGACCCGGCTCCAGGGTGTCGATGTCGTAGTCCGCCTCAACCGCCCAGGCGACCACGATCTTGCGTGACTTCAAGGAGACATCGCCTAGAGGGATCCAGGGCTTGGGTGGAGCCGGCCATCCCGTTTCTTCCTCGAACTCGCGTGCAGCCGTGGCGTCGTCCTCCTCGTCCGGCTCGACCATGCCTTTGACAATCGACCACCAACCGTTGTCGCGACGTGCGAAATAGGGACCGCCGGGATGGGCGACCAGCACCTCGAAGTCGTTGTGTCGGCGGAACGGAAGAAGACCCGCGGATCTCACAGGCCCCGACATTACGCTGGCCGGGTGACCCTTCTGGCTGCTCAGCATCCGCATATGGACACTGTGGTGCTGCCCCTGCCGGAGTTTCGCCTCCATCCCGGTGAGCCACTGGGGGTTGGGCTTCAGCGTCTCAGCCTCCATGAGATGGAGAGCGCGGTTTCCGGGTTCTACGACGGCGAGGAAGCCTTCGGCGAAGCGGTGCACAGTGCCCGTAAGTCGACGAAGAAGATCCGAGCGTTGCTTCGACTGGTGCGCCCCGAGATCGGGGACAAGGTCTATCGGTTCGAGAACAAGGCGATGCGTGACACCGCTCGTCTCATCTCTGGTGTCAGATCCGCCGCAGTCATGGTGAACGCGCTCGACGACATCCAGGCCCTCTATGGATCGCTGCTTGCCGAAGGCACTTTTGAGGAGACCCGGGAGCGATTGACGGTGAACCGGGACCGGGTGGAGGTGCGGGCCATGGAGGACCCTGAGCTGGTGCCGCGAGTGGTGGCCAACCTGGAGCGGGCCTACAGCCGTTATGCGTCCTGGCCCACCGATCCCCACGCCCGGGACGTCTATGGGACCGGGATCCGTGACTCCTACGCCACCATCGGGCCCGGGTTGAAGGCCACCTATCGGCGGGGCCGGGCGGAGATGGTCATGGCCTATCAGGCGCCGAGCCCGGCTTCATTTCATCTGTGGCGCAAGCGGGTGAAGTACCTGAAGCATCAGATGGAGATCATCACCCCGCTATGGCCCGAGGTGGTCCTGGGGATGGTGATCACCCTCGACCGTATGGCCGAGCTCCTTGGCGAGGATCACGACCTCGCCGAGTTGCTGGAGACTCTTTCAGACCGACCGGAACTCTGCCCCAACCCGGTGGAGCGATCCCTGTTGCGTGCACTAGCCGAGCAGCGACGATCGGATGTGGAGACCGCCTCCCGGATTCTGGGTCGGAGGATCTACGCCGAGAGCCCTGCCGCGCTCAAGGGTCGCTTCGGGGCCTACTGGGAGTCGATGGAGTCGGCGCGAGGCCTGGCGTTGGCTCTCAACGGTCACTGAGCCGCGGCTAGCTGCCGGTCTTGTAGTGGGCCCTCTCCGCCTCCTCGAGGGAATGGGACTGGGTCAGGTCCTGATCCCGTCTTGATAGCTCAACCAGTTGTTGGAAGTAACCATGCAGGATGTCGAGTTCGTCCTCCGATAGCGCCTCGACATCGATCAGACGGTTGCTGGCACCCTTGGTTGCTGCCACCAGCTCGTTGAGCTTCAACTCCATGGCCTTGCTGTCCTTGTTCTGAGTCTGCTGGATGAGGAAGACCATGAGAAAAGTGACGATGGTGGTGCTGGTGTTGATCACCAGCTGCCAGGTGTCGCCGAATCCGAAGATTGGGCCCGATAGGCCCCAGACGACGATCACGAAGACAGCGATGAGAAAGGCCCATGGTCGTCCGGCAGCATGAGTTACCCAATGCGAGAACGCTTCGAACCGGGCCGTGAAACCCTTGGGTTGGTCTGACATGAGAGCCTCCTCCGGCTGGACCTGAACTCGCGGTGTCCCGACATGGTGGCACCAGAAATACCTTCCGAATCGACCAACAAGGGTATGGAATCTGTCAGGGAGGCTCGATAAGGTAGCGAACATATGTTCGATACGATGGAAGCCCCGCCCGAAGAGTTGGCGCCTCAGGATCTGGTCGATGAGCTGAGCTCTGCGTTTGGCCAGCGGGATCGGATCGAGGCCCGGATCGCCGACCTCCTTCGTCAGACCGGAGAGACGAAAGCATTCACCCGTGACGGGTACTCGTCAATGACATCCCTGCTGAAACACCGGATGTCGTTGCACCCTGGTGAGGCGCAGCGGCTGGTGGCCCGGGCCAATGGATTGGCGAACACGCCATTGGTTGCTCTGGCATTTGCGAGAGGAGCAATCTCGGGAGCACAAGTAGATGTCCTCCTGGAAGCCAGATCCATCGCCCTCGGCCCCTTCGGCGAGGCCGAGGGACATTTGGTCGAGATCGCCTTGGACACTCCGCTGGTTCGAGATCTGAGGAAGAAGCTCGACCACTGGCTCGATCAGGTAGCCGTCACCGACCTGATGATGGAGCGGAACCTGCTGCAGGAGCTCCGTTCGCTGACCCTGCGGCGCGACGGCGAGATGATGTGGATCAACGGTTGGCTCGACATCGAGGCCGGGGAGCGACTCCGCGCCGAGTTGGAGCCCGGACCACCGGCGGAGGGTGACAACAGGTCGACCCCGGCTCGTCGGGCCGATGTTCTGTTGGACATCCTCAACGGGGCGTCGGATCGGCCGAATCTCACGGTCCATGTTTCTGCCGAGACATTGATCCAGGGTGCATCCGGCATCTCCGAAACCAGCAGCGGGACCTTTCTCACCGCCGAGGAGATCAGACGGCTTGCCTGTGAAGCCAACCTCACCCGAGTCATCTTCGGTCCCGAGTCCCAACCACTCGACGTGGGTAGGACCAAACGACTGGTGACCCCGGCGCTACGAGCCGCGGTGTGTGCTCGGGATTTGAGATGTGTGTTCCCCACCTGTGATCGAGACTCCAATTGGTGCGATGTCCACCACCTCACCCGCTGGGCCAACGGTGGCGAAACCAAGATCGACAATTTGGTGCTCCTCTGTCGGCACCACCACGTCCTCGTCCACGAGGCCGGATGGACTCTCACCGGCCAGCCCGGCAAGCTCCGCTTCTTCCGCCCCGACGGGACCGAGCTGGGCAGCGAGCCAACCCCGCGACCACCCATCCGAAACCCGTTTCTCACCCCGGAGCCGAGACCGAGACTTCCCCCAGGAGGCCTGCTCCCGATCATCCTCAACCTGCCCCGACTCAGGGCTCCCTGATCCGATGGTTGCGGCCATGAGGTAAGTTTCCCCCCGATGTGTTACGACGACGATTCCAGTCCACCCATCGAGCCGATAGACGGTGGAGTCGCCGGGCGTGA
>JALYNX010000086.1 GCA_030772935.1 Actinomycetota bacterium
GATGGGAGAGCGCTCACCAGCCGGTCCATTCCCCAATACAGCGCCCAGACTCCGAGCACACCGACTATCAGGGCAATCACCACCTGAGTCACCTTGCCGATATCGCGTTGGAGAAACTCGAGCGTGAAGAAGAACAGGACCAGGGTCGCTGGAACAACGAGAGCGCTGAGGATTCGGAGCAACCAGACTAGAAGCGTGTGGTCGGTCGCTCCCTCTTCGACAGGGACGGTCGCCGTGACGGGGGCTTTATCTCCATCGATGAGCGGTGTGGTCATTTCACTCCTTTCTCGCCACCAGGTCGGTCGAGCCTACCCAACCACACGGGATCGAGCCGGAAGAAAGAGTGGGGTGGCCTATATCGCCACCCCACTCTCATCATCTGGTTTGTTCGAGGCTTAGCTTGGCCAGCTCGCTTCGATCGTGTCCACAGTTTCTTGCGTGTCGGCGCCTCTGGCCCAGGAGATGACTCCATCCCAGAAAGTGCGCTGACCCACTTCCGGTGGCATCAGGTCGGAGCCGTCGAACACGAAGGTGTTCGCCGCCAGTGCGGCCGTTATCGCGGTGGCGAAGGCCTTGGCCGAATCGCTCTCGTAGCAGTTCGGGTCCACATCCTTGTGACCGGGCAACCGCTCGACGCCGGCCACTCCGTGCCCGCCGTACGGGGCGATCCCGCCACCAGAGGCCGAGGCCAGGGTGCACTGCCATTCGGGAGTGATCCAGTCCTTGACCACTGCGGCGTTCGCCGGCGAGCCGTCGAAGACGATGATGGTGTCGCCACCACCCATGGCTCCGGTGTTGCCATCGATCGTTGGGAAGGCGAAGACCTTGATCTCGCTCTCCTCGCCTTCTTCGTACCCAGGGGCCTGAGTGAAGAAGTTGGCGATGAACGATCCCTGCTTGATCATGAGGCATCCGGGCTCGGGGTCGTTGAACAACGGTCCGGGTGAGTCCTCGAAGAACGTACCGGCCGCTCCGTCGGCGCCGCCGAGCACGAAGCCCTCAGGGAACAGGATCTCACCGAGCGTGTCGAAGGCCTGGGCTACTGAAGGGTCGTTGAACGGGATCTCGTGGTTGTACCACTGGGCGTACTTCTCGGATCCCTGCTGACGGACATAGATGTCCTCGATCCAGTCGGTGCCCGGCCATCCCGAGGCGGTGCCGCTCTCAAAGCCGAAGCACCACGGGGTGAGCCCGTCGTCGACGATCTGTTGGGAGAGGGCCACCAGGTCTTCATAGGTCTCTGGGATCTCGTAGCCGTTAGCGGTGAATGTCGGCTCGTGATAGAACACGATCGACTTGAAGTTCGGGAACCAGGGGATTCCGTAATGGTTCCCGTCCTCACACACACCGAGATCCATCCAGTACTTCGAGTGATTCGCCTCCATCGCGGCGATGTCGAAGCCCATGTCCTCGAGGGAGGCCAGGGCGCCTTCATCGGCGTAGGCGCAGATCGAGGCCGGTTGGGGGGTGAACGCCACTGCCGGTGGGTTGCCACCGTCGACCTGGATCCTCAACTGCTCCTCGAACTCGGCGACGCCGGTGTAAGTGATGTTGGAGCCGACTTCTCCGTTATAGGCGTTGATGAAGCCGGTAAGCGCATCGCCCTCGACACCGGTTGGGGCGCCGAACAATGCGAACTCGGCGTCGGCCGCCGCTCCCTCCCCGCCGTCACCCCCGGTGGTGGTCGTGTCTCCACCTCCACTATCACCGCCGGTGGTGGTCGTGTCACCACCTCCCCCGCCGGTGGTGGTCGTTTCCCCGTCACCGCCGCAGGCGGCGATCACCATCACCAGCACCACCAGCAAGGCCGTAAGGCCTCGGAACTTTTTCATTTGTCTCCTCCATTCAAGGTCGAGCCGTTGCTCGACGGAACAACCCTATCGCATCTATTTTGGGACGTGTGAGTCCCGGCGAGCAATGGGGTCGCTTCGAGACTCAGGTCGTACGGCTTCGTTCACCCATCTTTGCTGTCGATGCGTGTTCGGCCCTCCGAGAAAGAAGGGAGACCGAGATTTTCAGCCGGTGAACCCAGGCACGGTTCAGGGATAATGGCCGCAATGAGAGATGGCCAGGTGCGTTCTATGTCACGGCTTCATCGCAGCCTCTACCGAGTAACTGGGGGGCGGGTGGGGACCCGATTGGTCAACAACGACATGTTGTTGCTCACCACAACCGGTAGGCGATCGGGGCGACCTCACACCGTGCCGCTGCTCTACCTGCGCGACGGTGAAACCCTGGTCGTGTTCGCCTCCTACGGAGGGAGACATCGTCACCCTGCCTGGTACCTGAACCTGGTCGCCGACCCCGAAGTCGAGGTGCAGGTGGGTCGAGAACATCTCAGGGCCCGGGCTCGAACCGCCGATCCAGGGGAGCGGGCGCGGTGGTGGCCGCGGGCGGTTGATGCCTATGGCGACTATGCCGCGTACCAAACCCGCACCGATCGGGTGATTCCCGTCGTCCTGATCGAGCCTCTGCCCGGGCGGTGAACAGCCAACAGCCCTAGATTCGGACGGTGCCCTATTCGGACGATCTGGCAGCGCGGGTTCGAGCCCGGCTATCACACTTCGCGATTCTGACCGAGCGCCCGGTGATGAGCGGTCTTGGGTTCTTCCTGAGTGACAGGATGGCTGTTGTCGTCCTTGACGACCGGCTATGTCTCCGGATCGATGAAAGCGGGGATCCCGCGGTCCACGACGACGCGATTGTGCGTCCTTTCGAGTTCGCCGGGCGGCCGGTTCCCGGCTGGTTCTGCATCCAAGCGGAACACCTCGATGAGCCGGCTCTGGCTCTTTGGGTTGACCGAGGCGTGGCCGGCCTCGGGTTACCGATGTAGGACCTGGCGGGGGCGGCGGTAACTGGGCGCCTTGCCCTGCCAGTTGCGTCTCGAGGCGACTTGGATCAGGTCGCCAAGCAACGCCGACGCGGTTGGCTG
>JALYNX010000087.1 GCA_030772935.1 Actinomycetota bacterium
CAAGGGGCCGGAGAGGCTCCTTGCGCCCGGACTTAGGCTCAATAGAGCGAGTCGTCAGTCCCGGTCGAGTCGATCCCTGATGGACTCCTCGGTCTCGCCGGTCTTCTCCTTGATGCGTCCGACCAACTCGTCGTATTGGCCTTCCGCGACATCGAGGTCATCGTCTGTGATATTGCCCCAGAGTTGCTTGGTCTTGCCCTTGAGTTGATCCCAACGGCCTTCCCACTTGGTTCCGGTACCTTCGTTCATCTCGTCCTCCTTTGGCGACCGATTCTCACGTTGACTTCCCCGGCGGATGAGTTCTCAAACCTCCGAGTTCTCGGTCTCCGTGGGGACCGGTCGGGCTCAGCGGTTCCGTGATCCGAGTCCCGCTCCGGTGTCCGGATGCTGCCGATCTATACGATTGGCCGGCGCGTTGGGTTTGGCGGTGCGAGCAGGAGGAGCGGTATGGAAGACCAGGTTGCTCTCGGCGGTCGAGGAACGTCATTGGTTGCTCTCGTTCGCTGGAGCGGGATGGTCTTAGCCTTCGGTGGGTTGCTGTTGGTCGTGGCGACAGCATTGCACCCCTCTCAAGAGACCCCGGTCACCATTCTCGAGACCGAGCTGAGGCTCGTTGCTTCTCACGCTGTGTCCGTGATCTCGTATGTGCTGGTCCTTCTTGGTCTCCCGGCGCTCTACGTTGCCGAATCGCAACATGTGGGGCGGCTGGGGTTGATCGGTTTCCTGGTGGCTTTCATAGGCACCGCCCTGCTTGCCATCTCCAGCATGTTCGGTTTCTTCGCTCCGGTTCTGGCTGCGGAGGCACCCGCAACTATTGACGCCATCAGCGTGTATCCACCGGTGGTGGTCTTCAACGGCCTCGCCGCCAGTGGTTTCATGGCCGGCTTTGTGATTTTGGGTATCGCCGTGGCCAGGTCGAAAGTCTTTACCCGATGGTCAGGCATCTTTATGACGGTGGGCGCCCCGTTGCATTTGGTGGGTTTTGCGATCGCCCTTCTTACATCACCGGCATTCTGGTTCATGGCGATCCTCGGTGGCCTGCTCCTCGGCTCGGGCCTTGCCGGGTGTGGCTATCGGATGTGGGCCAAGCCGGCGTTTTGAATCGGTAACAGGATTTCGGCCGCCAGTCGTCACAGATCCTCGCCGTCTCAACCGCAGCTAGCGGGGCCTGAATAGTGACCCGGAACGATTTCGGAACGCTTCGGTGAGATGCTTGCCGTCGAAGTGGATGCCTCCCAAGCAAGCGCAGGACAGAAGAGCCATGATGACATGATTCAACGAGACGCGTTAGCGCACGCGTCGCCTTGGCTCAGAAGGTTGGAGGCCCAGGTGTGACCGAGCGAACCGCGGCCAAGGTCGCCTGGGTGGCGGGGGTGCTGGTGTTCGCGCTGGCGGTGGCCGCGATCATCGTCACCTTTGCCTACCCGCTCGGTGAGGGGACCACGATCGACGTAGGCAACGCGATAGCCACGATCCTCATCTTCGTATCCTTTCCCACGGTCGGCGCCCTCGTCGCGTCGCGGCGCCCACGGAACCCTATCGGCTGGCTTTTGATGGGAATCGGTGCCCTCTTCGTGCTGGCTCTTGCACTGGGCAACTATGGGGAATATGGCCTCCGGGTGGACCCCGGGTCGCTTCCGGGGGCGGTCTGGGCGGCGTGGGTCGGCGGATGGATCTGGCCGGTGGTGCTCGGGCTCGTCGGGCTTCCCCTCCTCCTGTTCCCCAATGGTCGGGCCCCCGCGCCACGCTGGGTCTGGGCCGGTAAGGCGCTGGTGGGGTCGATCATCCTGTGGGTGCTCGCGGCGGGACTCGTTCCCGGACCCATGACAAACGCCGGCTTCGAGAATGTGGACAACCCCTTCGGCGTCGTCGACTCGTTGCGGGGACTGTTGCTGATTGCGTCGGGCCTTGCCGGGTTGGGGATCCTATTCAGCGTGCTCGCCTGCGCCATGTCGATGGTCGTCCGCTTCCGGCGCTCCAGAGGGATCGAGCGCGAGCAGGTCAAATGGCTCGCGTATGCAGCGTCGCTGATCGCGATGCTCGGGGTGTTCGAGATCGTGGTCGAGGGAACGAATCCGCCCGAGCTACTCAGAAGGATCTCCCAGCTGGCACTAGCGGGCTCCATATCCGCGCTCCCGATCGCAGCGGGGATCGCGATCCTGCGCTACCGCATCTACGACATCGATCGCCTCATCAGCCGCACGATCGCATACACCATCGTGACAGGCTTGCTGGCGGCCGGCTACGCGGGGTTGGTATTGCTGCTCCAGTTAGCGCTTCCGGTATCACAGGAATCCTCGATCTTGGTCGCGGCTACCACATTGGCGGTGGTGGCCCTGTTCGGACCCCTCAGGGACCGCGTCCAAGCCCTCGTTGACCGCAGGTTCAACCGCCGCCGCTACGACGTCCAGCGCACGTTGGTTAGCTTCGGTGCCCGCTTGCGCTCGGAGGCCAACATCGACATCCTGTCGAGCGATCTCGTGGCGATAGTGACCGACACCATGCAGCCCAGTCACGTTTCGCTGTGGCTCCGACGCGTGGACGCTGCCAA
>JALYNX010000088.1 GCA_030772935.1 Actinomycetota bacterium
TGAGAGTGGGGTGGCGATATAGGCCACCCCACTCTTTCTTCCGGCTCGATCCCGTGTGGTTGGGTAGGCTCGACCGATCTGGTGGCGAGAAAGGAGTGAAATGACCACACCGCTCATTGACGGAGACAAAGCCCCGGTCACGGCGACCGTCCCTGTCGAAGAGGGAGCGACCGACCACTCGCCTCTAGTCTGGTTGCTCCGAATCCTCAGCGCTCTCGTCGTTCCAGCGACCCTGGTCCTGTTCTTCTTCACGCTCGAGTTTCTCCAACGCGATATCGGCAAGGTGACCCAGGTGGTGATTGCCCTGATAGTCGGTGTGCTCGGAGTCTGGGCGCTGTATTGGGGAATGGACCGGCTGGTGAGCACTCTCCCATCACGGGCTGCGGCAGGGGTTCGTCCATTCGCTTTCGCCGGTCCCGCCCTTGTCCTCCTCGGCTTTTATCTGGTTTACCCCGCGGTGAATACGTTCATTCTCAGCTTCCGAAGCGACTCGGGCGACGCCTTCGTTGGCTTCGCCAACTACGAGCGCATCTTCACCGAGAGTACGTACTTGGTAGCGATCCGAAACAGCATCGCCTGGGCCTTCATCGTGCCCTTGGTGGCGGTGGCGGTCGGGCTCGGCTTTGCCACTCTCGCCGACCGTCTGCCCCGCAGGTCGGAGTCGGCAGCGAAGTCGCTGATCTTTCTCCCTCTGGCCATATCTTTCGTCGGCGCCTCGGTGGTCTGGACATTCATTTATCGGTTCCGCCCTGAGGGATTCGGCGAGCAAATCGGGATTCTCAACGCGATCATGGTCGCCTTCGGGAAGGAGCCGGTGGCCTGGCTGGTCACGCCCCTCTGGAACAACCTGCTCCTGATGGTGATTCTGGTCTGGCTCCAGACCGGGTTCGCGATGGTGATTCTCTCATCGGCCATCAAGGCCGTGCCGGAAGAGATAGTCGAGGCCTCCCGAATCGACGGCGCCAACGAATGGCAGGTGTTCAGGAGGATTGTCCTCCCCTCGATCTCGTCGACAGTGGTCGTGGTCTGGACCACCATCCTCATCACAACCTGGAAGGTTTTCGACATCGTCTATGTGATGACCGGTGGGCGTGAAGGCACCTCGGTCGTCGCGCAACAGATGGTGACCGAATTCTTCACCTTCAACAACGACGGCATGGGCGCCGCGCTAGCGGTGATCCTGTTCATCGCAGTGGTCCCGATCCTGGTCATCAACATCCGAAGGTTCCGAGAACAGGAGGCAACGAGGTGACCGTCACCACCGACACCGGGCAGGCGCCGCCTGCTGCTCGCCCGTCCCCGCCTACCGGAAAGGCCAAGGCTTCTCGATTTCCGGTCTATCTGGCGGTCGGTCTGATCACGCTGCTCTGGACAATCCCATCGTTGGGCTTGCTGATCAACTCATTCCGGGAGCCGAGCTCGATCCGAGGCACCGGTTGGTGGACTGTCTTCGGCGAGTTCTTCGATTCCGCGGCATGGACCATCCAGAACTATCAAGAGGTCCTCGCCGGAGGCTTCTCCAATGCTTTCGCAAATACCCTGGCCGTGACGATCCCATCAGTGGTCATTCCGATCACCGTCGCCGCCTTTGCCGCGTATGCATTCGCATGGATGGAGTTTCCGGGACGCAACCTGATCTTCGTCGCCGTGGTCGGTTTGCTGGTCGTCCCCTTGCAGATGGCCCTGATCCCCGTACTTCGCATTTACACCAGATTCGATCTGAACGGCACCTTCCCCGCTGTCTGGCTCGCCCACGCCGGGTTCGGGCTGCCACTAGCTATCTATCTGCTTCGCAATTACATGGGTTCGATCTCGTCGTCGCTCATCGAGTCGGCCAAGATAGATGGCGCCGACCATTTCACCATCTTCACCAGACTCGTCGTGCCTCTCTCGGTCCCGGTCCTTGCGTCCTTCGCCATCTTTCAGTTCCTCTGGGTATGGAACGACTTCTTGGTGGCGATCGTGTTCCTCGGCTACGACCCTGCGATCAGGGTGCTCACCGTGGAGTTGTCCGACCTCGCCGGTCGTGGTGAAGGCACTCTGAGTCTGCTTCCTGCCGCCGCGTTCGTGACCATGATTCTTCCGCTCGTCGTCTTCTTCGCACTGCAACGCTATTTCGTAAGAGGCCTAACGGCCGGTTCCGTGAAGGGCTAGGTAATCCTGGCCCGGTCGGAGACGCCGGAATCTGCCCGCTGGCGGAACTGGTTTGCCCTCGCCTTGGGAACGGTGGTGGCGATGTTCAGCTATTTCCCTTACGCCGCAGCCTTCGTCCGGAGCCCAGACGGCGAGGCAAGGGTCGATCCAGGGCTCGTTGGCATAAGCCTGGTTTTGGCGCCCCTGGTGTTCATAGTTGTAGCGCTCGTATCAAAGAACCCCCGTGCACCGAGGATGGTCCTTACTTCCATGGGGCTGCTTCTCGTGCTGGGGCTGGCCCTGGGTCTGGTCTCACCGGTCCTGGGCGCAGCCGCCGGATTCGGAGTCGGTGCTGCCCTATGCCTCAGACTGCCCGACATCCCCGATCAGCTGCGCCGGCGGATAATCGCAGTCGCTCTCGCCTTGGCATACACAACCATCCTCCTGGTCGTCGCTACCCCGGCGGGCGTGTTGACTGGCGCCATCGTTCCGATGTTGATGGTGGGCATTGCTGATGAATACGGCGCCTGGCGTTTCTCTGGCGACAACCCGGCCAGAATCCGGTAGACCAGGCGCCCACTCCCCTGTCGAACTGCCTGAGCGGGCTCCCGCTGTTTCGCCAAAGAGGTGATTAGGGCACTGAGCTAGTGCAAGAACGACCTGCGTTGGGTGCTCGGATCCGGAAACCCAGGCCATGTGACTGTGATTCCAGACAACGGATAACGTTGCCCGATGAGATTCGGCGCTTTCGTCCCCCAGGGGTGGCGTCTCGACCTCGTGGGCATCGCCATCGAGGAACACTGGCTCACCATGTCCTCGGTGGCTAAAGCGATCGAGGCGGCAGGATTCGAATCCGTCTGGGTCTACGACCATTTCCACACCGTCCCCGTTGCCACCCAGGAGGTGACCTACGAGGCCTGGACCCTGATGGCGGCGCTAGCCGCGGTCACCGACACCGTCCGCCTCGGTCAGATGTGCACCTGTAACTCATATCGCCCGCCCTCCTATCTGGCCAAGGCCGCGGCTTCCATCGACGTCATCTCGGGCGGTCGCCTGGAGATGGGGATAGGTGCCGGGTGGTACCAGGCTGAGTATGAGGGCTACGGCTACGAGTTCGCCAAGGACTCGGTGCGTCTCGGCCAACTGGAAGAAGGCATCCAGATCATGAAGAAGATGTGGACCGAGGACGTGGTCCACTTCGAAGGGCGCCACTACAAGCTCGAGGGTGCGATTTGCAGGCCCAAACCGCTGCAGCAGCCCCACATCCCGCTCTGGGTGGCGGGCGGTGGAGAACAGTTGACTCTGCGAACCGCGGCCCGTCATGCGCAGTACACCAACTTTGGCCTCAACTTGGATGCGTTCATCCACAAATCGGCCGTCCTCCGAGAACATTGCGAAAGGGAGCGGACCTCGTTCGAGGGCATCGTCAGGTCGAAAAACTTCAACATCATCTGCGCCGGCACCGAGGCAGATGTCGAGGCAAAGCTCGCCTGGCTCAAGGACAAGTACCTGGGATTCGTTCCCGAAGCCCGAGCCCAGGCTCAGGTCGATGAGTTTCGGCATCTCTCCGGAACGCCGGGGCAGATCGTGGAGAAGCTTGGGGCCTGGCAGAAGGCAGGGATGACCTATGCCATCGTCTACTTCCCCGATCTCGCCTATGACCTGAGCGGGCTCCAGCTATTCAACACCGAGGTGATCCCCGCGCTCTCCGAGCGTTGAGCTCAGTGGCCAACTGACTTCGGCTCGGTGTTGGGGTCGGGGAACCCGGGCCGGGGCACTTTCACCTCCGCGGTTTGATCCAGCCGACGCGCCTCCGGATAGAAGCCAAGAGCGAGCAACCCGACCACCCCACCAGCGATGATCAGAGAAGGTTGGACCCCGAACGAAGCGGCAAGCCAGGGGGCGAACGCAAGCGGCAGGAGATGCGCCACCTCGGAATGGGCTTGGGAAACCCCGGTGATCCTCCCCAACAGCTCATCGGGTGAGTTGATCTGGATCATGGTTCTCAAGAGGGGCGCCATGGTCCCGATCACCAAGCCCCAGGTCATTCCCGCTACCACCACCACAGGGAGGCGATTGGTTCCCACGTAGAGGAGGTCGCCGATGGAGTTGAGGGCAACCAGGACCACGACGGTTCGAGCTGTCCTGAGGCGGGCCGGCAACCGTGAAGAGACCACAGTGCCGGCGACGAGGCCAACACCAAACAACGAGTTGACCCAACCCAGGGTCTCCGGTGCCGTGCCAAGAACGTCTCGATAGAACAGGGGCTCCAATGCGCTGAACGTCCCGAAGAGGATCCAGACCAGAGAACCGAGGATCAGATAGAAGCGCAGGCGGCGACTCCGATACGAGTAGCGAAAACCGTCCCGAAGCTCCTGGAACCCCCGCGAGCCCTGCCGCTCCTGTCGAGCTACCAGCCGAACCGTGACCGGCACAACTATGAGCGCTGCGACCGCCGACGTTGCAGCGTCGAGGACGAATATCCCGTTGAGGCCAACTGTGATGGTGATAACCGCTCCAAGCGCCGGACCAACGACGAAAGCCGCCCAGGACGCACCTTCGATATAACCGTTCACCCGGGCCAGCCGCTCCGGATCGTCCGTGAGAAAAGGCCCGAACGATGCAATCGCGGTGTAAACCGGCGTGCCCACGAGACCGAGCAAGAACGTGGCTACCACCATCGCCGGAATGGTGTTGGCGAACACCATCGCCAGCGCCACCGGGATGAATAGCAACTCGCCCCCGATCAGCACCCGGCGCGGGTCGAAGCGGTCGACTAGGACCCCGGCGATGGCGGATCCGATCAGGGCTGCCACGCCGAGAGCGGCCATGACTGCGGCCAGCTCCCCGGCGGTCGCCTGCAACTGGAAGGCGGCCTTGCCCCAGATTCCGACGAAGAAGGCGGCTTCACCACCGATGCGGGAGATGAATCGGGCGGCAACAACCCTCAGAACATCTCGATCGGCCCACATCCCCGACACGGTACCGCCCGCCCGACTGGCACCATCCCGAGATAATCAGGGCTACTCCGCTCCGAGACTGAGGGCTTGCTCAGCGGCGTCGTGTCCGCTGCGGATGGCGCCGTCGATCGAGCCCGAGCCGTTGCTGTGCTCGCCGGCGATCACGATCCGTCCCCACGGTCGGCGGAATATGTCGAGCAAACCGCGCTGCCCGGGGCCGATCACCGAATAGCAGCCACCCGCCAAAGGATCGGCTCCCCAATCGACCACCACCGGGCTTCCGACGAGATCCACTTCGGGCACCGCACGGTTCAGGCGGGGCACGGTGTCTGCGATCAGGGCCCCAACCCCTGACGCGGACCCGGCAAACCCGGTGACCGCGCACCGGGTGGACCCATCGGCGTTGAGACCGGTCCAATACCACGCGGCAATATCGGTGTCTTGGCGACGGAACAACGGCGGAAAGGTCTTGGTGGCCACCGCCACCTTGGCGGCCGATCCCATGCGCAGCGACCCCAGGGCAGTGAGCACCTGGGGGGAAGGTGTTGGATCCAGGTCGAGACGTTGTAGCACTGGCAGTGGAACGGCGAGCACGACCACGTCGGCGTGGAAGTCGCGGTCGCGGGTGGTGACGACGACACTGTTCCCGCGTTGGGCCACCGCGAGTGCCTCGGACCCGAAATCGATATCGAGACCGCGCCCGAGCGCCACCGCCAACGCGGAATTCCCTCCGGCGATCCGGAAATAGGAGTGCTCGCCGAACCCGTAGTCGGGCCCGATCTCGCTGGCCGCCACCTCTTCGAGGGGCGCACCCATGGTTCCTTCGAGACGGGAACGAAGAACCGCGAACGCCGGGCCTGTATCGGGGAACCGGCCGAGAATCTCGGCCGCCGTGGTCTTCTCGAGAGTTTCGGACGGGGTCGAGTGGAGAAGATCTCCCAACGCCCGGTTCACCCGTCGATGTTCCTCCATGGGGATCGCCTCACCGCCTACGACGTCGCGGCTCACGAAGTCGATGCCGGGATCGATCAGTCCCACGCCGAGGCTCGCGGCCAGGCTCAGGACGGCGGCCTGCCCCGAGGCGATCCACTCCCCGCCCATCTCCACGATCTCTCCGTTGTCGAGGGGGATCGACCAAACCCTGCCCCCGACCCGGTCCCTGGCCTCGAGCACCGAGACCACCCACCCTGCGTCCGCAAGACGACGTGCGGCGGTGAGACCTGCGAAACCGGCACCAACGACCACCATCCGAGGCGAAACCGACATTTGAC
>JALYNX010000089.1 GCA_030772935.1 Actinomycetota bacterium
GGTGTGCGGCTTCGAGGATTGGGGGGCGGCTCGAATCCAGGTTCACAACGACGGCTCTGTCGCCCTCTACGTCGAGACCCTCGACCAGGGTCAAGGCCACCGCACCACGTTTCCCCAACTGGTCGCCGCCACCTTGGGCATTTCGATCGACCAGGTCCGCTTGGAGCAGGGGGACACCACGTCTACCCCGTACGGATGGGGGACTTCGGGCTCGCGCAGTGTGGCTCAGGGCGGCTCTGCCAGCTATGCCGCGGCACAAAAAGTGGCGGTCAAGGCAAAGCGTGTGGCTGGGCATCTTCTCGAAGCCTCAGCTGAAGACATCATCCTGTCTGATGGGGCTGCCTCGGTGGCGGGGACGGATGTCTCTGTGAAATGGGAGGAAATCGCGGCTGCGGCTATCGCTGGAAACGTCCCGGAGGGTGACGAGCCAGGACTCGAAGAGGAGGTTCACCTCAGGTCGGGTGGCTTCAATTTTCCGTTTGGCATGCATCTCGCGGTGGTCGAGATCGACCCCGAGACCGGCGCTCCTGATCTGAAGCAGATGTGGGCCGTGGACGATGCGGGCAACATCATCAACCCGATGCTGGCGGAAGGTCAGCGTCACGGCGGCCTGGCTCAAGGGATCGGTCAGGCGCTATGGGAAGAGGTGATCTACGACGAGGACGGCAATCTCGTCACGTCCTCGTTTATCGACTATCTGATACCGACCGCCGATTCCATCCCAATGTTCTCCCTTGCCGCCACGGTCACCACCACTCCAACCAACCCGCTGGGAGCAAAGGGGATCGGAGAGGCTGGAGCGATCGGTGCGACTCCCGCCGTGGTCAACGCGGTCGCCGACGCCCTTGGCGTGGACGAGATACAGGTGCCTTTGACTCCAGAAAAGATCTGGCGGGCGTTGCAGCCCTGACCGGGCTTTAGGCCGGTTCCTTCTCCATCACCTCAGCGAGACGCTCGATCAGGTCGACAACCCGATTGGAGTAGCCCCATTCGTTGTCGTACCAGGACATGACTCGGACCAGGTTTCCGCCGAGCACCTGGGTCCCGGCGGCGTCGAAGATCGAGGAATGGGGGTTGCCGATGATGTCGGTGGAGACGATCGGATCCTCGGTGTATTCGAGAATCCCGACCATCGGTCCGCTCTCGGCGGCAGCCTTGACCGCGGCATTCACTTCCTCGACCGTCACGTTCTTCGCCAGTTCGACCACGAAGTCGACGGTCGACCCGTCGGGAACCGGGACTCGCATCGCGATCCCGTCGAGTTTGCCTTCGAGGTTGGGCAGCACCTCGCCGACAGCCTTGGCAGCGCCGGTTGTGGTGGGGATGATGTTCTCGGTGGCGGCCCGACTCCGGCGGAGGTCCTTGTGAGGGACATCTGCAAGCACCTGATCGTTGGTGTAGGCGTGGACCGTGGTCATCACGCCCTTCACAATCCCGAAGTTGTCGTCGAGCACCTTCACCAAGGGAACGAGGCAGTTGGTGGTGCAGGAGGCGTTGGAGACGATGATGTCGTCGGCACCGAGCTCGTCGTCGTTCACACCCAGCACCACGGTCTGGTCGATCTTGTCTTGGGAGGGGACGGTGAGGATCACCCTCTTGGCACCGGCGTCGATGTGCTGTTGAAGCTTGGCGCGGTCCCGGAAGACCCCGGTCGACTCGATGACGACGTCCACACCAAGCGCGGCCCAGGGGAGTTGGGAGGGTTCACGCTCCATGAGCATCCTGATCTCATGGTGGCCGACCTTCATGATGCCGTTGTCGACTGTCACCTCCTGTTCGAAGCGACCCATCACCGAGTCGTACTCGAGGAGGTAGGCGAGGATGTCGTCATCGGACAGGTCGTTGATGGCGACGACTCGGATATCCGAGCCCGGTCGGGTGGCGATGATCCGAAAAACTGCGCGGCCGATTCTCCCGAACCCGTTGATCGCGACGTTCACCATTTCATTGACCTCCATTCAGGTAACCCGCGATCGTCGTGGTTACTTCCACCGCCCGGTGCGAATACCCCCAACCGTTGTTGAACCAGGTGATGGTCTTTACCAGATCACCCATGGTGACCATCGTGGCCAAGCTGTCGAAGACCCCCGAATGCGAGTTGAGCCGCACGTCTGAGGAGACGATCGGATCGGCCACGTACTCGATCAGTCCCTGGAATCTGGCGTCGACTTCGGCAGCAACCGCGGCGTTGACCTCTGCGACCGTGGTTTCGACATTGGTCTCAGTTGTGAGGTCGACCGTCGAGCCGTCGACCACCGGGACGTTGAGAGCGACAACCGCCAGCTTTCCCTCGAGTTGTGGTAGCGCCTGGGTCAGGATCTCGGCGGTGTTGGTGACTGCAGGGATGATGTTCTCGCCGGCGGCCCGGCTGGTTCGATATGAATCAGTTGGCACGTCGGCGAGACGGCCCGCGTTCGACATTGCCTTCACCGTGGTCATGAAGGCCCGCTTCACTCCGAACTTCTCGTCGATGATCCGCAGGATCGGGGCCACGGCGTTGGAGGTGTTGGAGCCGAGGGCCACCTGGTTGGTGTTCGGCCCCAAGATCTCGTCATTGATCCCGCGAAGCAGAAGGGGGATCTCGCCTGGGGTTTCGGGGCTCGAGGTGAGCACCACCTTCTTGGCGCCGGCGGCCAGGTGGCGGTCGAGGGACTCCTTGGATCGGTAGCGACTGGTGGTTTCCAGGACCACGTCCACCCCCAGCTCGCCCCAGTTGGCGTCACCGGGCTCCTTGGCCTTGAGGAAGGCGGTGTGCTTCGACCCGATGGTGAGCTTGCCGTCGGCATACGACGTCGGTGCCGGGAATCGCCCGTAGATCGAGTCGTACTTCAACAGATAGGTGAGCGCCTCGGGATCGGCGATGTCGCTGATCGCCACGACCTCGAG
>JALYNX010000090.1 GCA_030772935.1 Actinomycetota bacterium
CGGATCGCGATCAGGTCCGGTGACGGATTCCCGTTGTGAATGGCGGCATAGACCCGTTCGATGGCCTGGCCTTCACCCTCGGCAACAGTGAGCTTCTGGTACTTCTCTGCGTCGGCGACCCGTTTGATCGCCTCCGCCTGGCCGTCGGCTTCCAACACCTGGCTCTCCTTCAGGCCCTCGGCCTTCAGGATCGCCGCGCGCTTGAGGCCTTCGGCCTCCGTCACGGCGGCACGCCGGTCACGCTCCGCCTTCATCTGGCGGTGCATGGCATCGGTGACGTCTTGGGGCGGCTCGATACGCTGGATCTCGACCCGAACCACTCGCACTCCCCACTTGTCGGTGGCGTCGTCCAGGATCTGGCGCAGCTTGGCGTTGATCACCTCGCGGGAGGTGAGCGCCGAGTCGAGGTCGAGGTCCCCGACCACGTTTCTGAGGTTGGTCTGCGCCAGCTTGGTCACAGCCAGCATGAAGTTCCCAACGTTGTATTCGAGCTTCACCGGGTCCGTCGCCTCGTAGTAGATGACGGCGTCGACGGTGACGACGACGTTGTCCTTGGTGATCACCTCCTGGGGAGGCACATCGATCACCCGCTCCCTCATGTCGACTTTGGTCAATCGCTTGACGAAGGGGAGCACCCAGCGCAGACCGGAGTCGACCGTCCGCTGATACCTCCCCAGGAACTCGATGAGCCCCTTCTCGAACGGCCTGACCACCTTGAAACCAGCTGCTGCGATCAGAATCAGCACCAGCGCCAGTACGGCGAACAGGATTACGACGGCCTCCATGTGTTTCCTTTCCTATTTCTCGAAACTCAGTCGTTTTCCAACGGGTCGACAACGAATCGGGCGCCACGTACCTCGCTCACAATGATCCGGGCGTCCTTAGGGATCGGCTGGGTCGCCGTGGCCCGCCACTCCTCGGTGGCGACCCTGACCATTCCCACCCCGCTGTGGGGATCGATGGCCTCGAGGACGATTCCCTCTGCACCCACCCAGCGGTTGGCTCCGACCTTGGGCTGTTCGGCTTCGTCTTGACGGGTGATGAAACGCCGCAAATAGGCGAGCGACACTATGGAAACGCCGAAGAAGACCAGCCACTGGGCGAGAACCCCGGTCCCTGCCCATGCCAGGATGGCCGCAGAAGCCGCGCCGATGGCGAAGGGGAGAAGGAAGAACCCGGCGGTGAAGATCTCGCCGATCCCCATCACGATGGCGAAGATCGTCCACAACCACCGCCACAACTCGTTGTCCACGTCGTTACCTCCTTGTCCGGCCACGGCGACGGCGGCGATCACCGCGCCCAAACCAATCGTGTACAGGGCCATTTCCCGCCTGTTCTTGCGTGCGATGCTTGCAACCCCGGATTGGACCTCCTGCCAACTCGCTGTCGAGCTGCGGTGGGCGCGATACGCCGAAGCCCAGTTCTCTGCGAAGTGGGCAGGATCAGGCCCAACGACATCGCTCATCGTACGACCGTCGCCGGCGGCATCGGCCAGGTGTTGTTCCAGCTCGGAGCGCATCTCGACGATTGCGGTCCGGGGAACGCCGGTCTCCCTCCAGTAGCGCTCGATCTCGTCGAGAGGGGTACCTCGCTCAGCCATGATCGGATCCATTGAGGACACCATCGACGGCTTCACGAAACCTCGTCCAGTCGCTGCGCCATTGCTTGAGGCTGGTGCGTCCCCGACTCGACATCCGGTAGTACTTTCGGGCAGGGCCTTCGGAGCTTTGGACGAGGTAGCTCTCGATCATGCCCTGTCTTTGGAGGCGGGAGAGAAGTGGGTAGATCGAGCCTTCACTCGCCAGATCGAGGCCACGATCTCTGAGCTTCTTCACCATCTCGTAACCGTACGAAGGCTCTTCGTCGATGATCGACATGAGGCACATGTCGAGCACCCCGTGGAGAAGCTGGGTGCTGCGGTCCTGCCCGGTACCAAGTACCATGCGTAACAGAATACCTGGCTGCACCCGAGTGGTCAAAAAGCCTCGATCGGTATGCTCCGCTGCAGGAGAAAGCTGAGAGGATGAATCCGGAGAAGCTCACCGCGCGTAGCCGGGAGGCAATCCTCGCTGCGACCCAGGCCGCCAGGGACCACAACCACGGATCGATTCAGCCGGCACATCTCGCCCTTGCCCTGCTCGGTCAATCGGAAGGCATCGTCTATCCGGTCCTGGATCGTCTCGGATTGCGACCGATGGAGTTGCGTCGGGCCATCGAGGAGATCCTGGATCGGGAGCCGAAGGTATTTGGAGATGCCGAGGCGGGCGCCTCCCCGGATCTCAACCGGGTCCTCACCAGTGCCGACCGACATCGGACCAACCTGCAGGACGACTACTTGTCCGTTGAGCACCTGTTGCTCGCCCTGGCCGAGGACACCGGACCCATTGGCGAGGCCCTGAGAGCCGGGGGTCTCAACTCGACCGCAATCCTCGAGGCGTTGCGGACCCTCAGAGGAAACCAGCGGGTCACCACCGATGACCCCGAGTCGACCTTCAACGCCCTCGAGCAGTACAGCCGCGACCTGACTGCTGAGGCTCGGAAGGGTCGCCTCGATCCGGTCATCGGGCGAGACGACGAAATCCGCAGAGTGATCCAGGTCCTTTCTCGCCGCACCAAGAACAACCCGGTCCTGATCGGGGAGCCCGGAGTGGGCAAGACCGCAATAGTCGAAGGTCTGGCCCGCAGAGTGGCCGACGGCGACGTCCCCGAAGGCCTCAAGACCAAGCGGATCGTCTCTCTCGACCTGGCCTCGATGGTTGCGGGAGCCAAGTACCGCGGTGAGTTCGAAGAGCGGCTCAAGGCGGTCCTCGAGGAGATTCGGTTCGCCGAGGGGGAGATCATCACGTTCCTCGACGAGCTCCACACCCTGGTGGGCGCTGGTGCCGCCGAGGGCGCCATGGATGCGTCCAACATGTTGAAGCCGATGCTGGCCCGAGGCGAGCTCCGTCTCATCGGTGCCACCACGCTCGACGAGTACCGCAAGTACATCGAGAAGGATGCCGCCCTCGAGCGGAGGTTCCAGCCGGTGATGGTCGAGGCGCCCTCGGTGGAGGAGACGATCGGCATCCTCAGGGGCCTCAAAGAGAGATACGAGGTCCATCACGGAGTCCGAATCACCGATTCGGCCCTGGTCGCGGCGGCGGTCCTCTCCGATCGATACATCCCTGCCCGCTTCCTACCCGACAAGGCGATCGATCTCATCGACGAGGCAGCCAGCCGACTGCGAATCGAGATCGACTCGATGCCCGAGGAGATCGACGAGTTGACCCGACGCCGAATTCAGCTCGAGATCGAACGGGAAGCCCTGAAGAAAGAGAAGGACCGCCGCTCGGTGGAGCGCCTCGAAAACGTCGAACAGGAGCTCGCCGACCTCACCGAGGAGATCGAAGGCCTGACCGCTCGCTGGAATCTGGAGAAGGACGTGATCACCTCGATCCAGCAGATCAAGGAGGAGATGGAGGAAACCCGAGCCGCAGCCGAGCGCGCCGAGCGCGATGCCGATCTGGCAAAGGCGGCCGAGCTTCGCTACGGGACCCTGGGCTCGCTCCAGGCCCGGCTCGAGGAGAAGGAGGCCGAGCTGGCCAAGCTTCACGAGCAGGGAAGGATGCTCTCCGAGGAGGTGACCGAACAGGACGTTGCCGAGGTGGTGGCGCGCTGGACGGGGATCCCGGTCACGAGGTTGATGGAGGGCGAGACCCAGAAGCTGATCAGGCTCGAGGAAGAGCTGCATCGCCGGGTGGTGGGTCAGCATCGCGCCGTCACCGCGGTTGCCAACTCGGTCCGCAGAAGCCGCGCCGGCCTGTCCGATCCCAACCGGCCTTCCGGGTCGTTCTTGTTCCTCGGCCCCACCGGTGTCGGCAAGACCGAGTTGGCACGGGCCCTCGCCGAATTCTTGTTCGACGACGAACGGGCGATGGTCCGCATCGACATGTCGGAGTACATGGAGAAGTTCTCGGTGAGCCGCCTGATCGGTGCTCCCCCCGGTTATGTGGGCTACGACGAAGGTGGTCAGCTGACCGAAGCCGTGCGGCGCCGGCCCTACTCGGTGTTGTTGCTCGACGAGATCGAGAAGGCGCATCCCGCCGTGTTCAACGTCCTTCTGCAGCTTCTCGACGATGGCAGGCTGACGGACGGACAGGGGCGGACCGTCGATTTCACCAATGTGGTCCTGATCATGACCTCAAACCTGGGGTCGGAGAACATCCAGTCGGACCTGCCGCCCGAGGTGATCGACGAGCGGGTGATGGCGGCGGTACAGGCTCATTTCAGACCGGAGTTCCTCAACCGGATCGATGAGGTGATCGTCTTCGACCGCCTCACCCCGGAGGATCTGCGTCAAATCGTCGAGATCCAACTCGAATCGCTGCGTCACCGACTCGCCGATCGGAGAATCGACCTGGTGGTGACCGGGGAAGCGCTCGACCTTCTCGCCGAGAAGGGATTCGACCCGGTTTACGGGGCCCGGCCCTTGAGGCGAACGATTCAACGCGAGCTGGCCGACCCGCTGGCGCTGCGTTTGCTCTCCGGTGAGTTCAGCGAGGGTGACACGGCGAAGGTCGCCGTCGAGGACGGCGAGCTCAGGATCGACTGAGCGGGGTGGTGAGGGCCCAAATGGTCACTGCTGCCGCAGCCCCCAGATGCCAGAGCCCATGCAGTTGCAGGGTCGAGTCGGGATCGCACCAGGGCCAGTTGGTGGCCCCAAGCCGACCCAGTCCCCCACTGACCGTGAGCAGTGATATTGCCGCCCAGGTGCCGGTCGATCGATCCGCCCTCAGCACCGCCATCAAGACCAGGGCGGTCAGGGCTATAGCCACCGGGTCCGCCGCATCCGGGAACAGCCCGAAGACCAGCCCGATGCCTACCAAACCAGGGATCCGCCACCAGGCTGCCCACCGTGATCCGTCGGCCGCCACCACCAACAACAACCAGGCGAGTGTGACGTCGTGGGCCCACTCGCTGCCCCGGGGCATCGGCCCGTGGAACAGGAACGAGCCGATCCCGGTCGCGATCAGGGCCACCCCGACCCAGCGTCGCTCCGGTCGACGGGTGATGATGATCATCCCCGCCACCGCGAAAGCGATTGTGGTCAGAGAGTTGATCGGCTGACGGAGGAGCCCGACTCCGATCGACTCACAGTCGGCGGCGGCGCCCATCTTGGGCACGGTAACGACGAGCCGGTCAGAACGGCTGGTCGCCAAGGCCGACAACGGCCGAGGTTGCCTTGTCGCCGGTCTCGCCGGCCGGTATCAGCTGGGCCAGGCCCCTGGGCCCGCCCGGGACCTCCAATTCGACGACGAGAGCCTTACCCGCGACGCCGGTCCCGCGCAGGGTTTCGAGAAATCCCCTCCAATTCCCCATCTCAGGGTCGGTCTCGAGGTTGGCGTTTCCGGTTGTGAGGAGGATGCCGTCGTCGCCGCCGAGCACCCGAACCGGTCCTTGGTAGGTGTCCGCCATCGTTGCTCAGCGGTTCTCGTCGAACAATGATCGAACCTGGGTGCGTAGGACGAGCTCGTGGCGATTGGATCGGCGGATCTCTTCGATTCGTTGCTCCATCTCGTCTTCCAGGTCGTCCATCTTGTCCCTGAGCTTGTCGAGCTTCCTCTTCAGCACCCGGTTCTCCTCTTGAAGAGCGAGAATCCGACGTACGCCTTCGAGGTTGAGACCCTGGCCGGTGAGCTCCTGAATCAGTTGCAACCGCTCGATGTCCTCGCGCGAGTAGCGACGGGTGCCACCCGGCGTGCGGAAGGGGTCGATCAGGCCCTTGCGCTCGTAGATTCGCAACGTCTGGGGATGCATCCCCGCGAGC
>JALYNX010000091.1 GCA_030772935.1 Actinomycetota bacterium
AGGACGGGCGGATCCTGGGAGTGCGGATGCAGACCACCGCCGACCACGGCGCCTTCTTCTCCGATGCCCAACCGTCCAAGTTCAAGATCGGGCTGATGCATTCCGCGTTCGCTTGCTACGACATCCCGACCGCCCATCTCGTGGCACGCGGGGTGTACACCAACAAGGCGCCCGGTGGAGTCGCCTACCGGTGCTCGTTCCGCGTGACCGAAGCCATGTTCTTCCAGGAGCGGATGGTCCAAGCTGCGGCCGACGATCTGGGCATGGACCAAGCCGAATTCCGACGGATCAACTTCGTCCGAGACGACGACTTCCCACACCGCACCCCATGGGGTTTCCTCACTGACTCCGGCCAGTACGGCAAATGCCTTGATGTCGGTCTCGAAGCCATCGGCTACCAGGACTTCCTCAAGCAGAAAGAGGAGGCGGCCAAGAGGGGCCGTTTGCTGGGTATCGGGATCTCCACCATGACCGAGCCGTTGGGCGCGGGCAACAGCAGGGAGTACGACATCCTGGGCATCAAGATGTTCGACTCTGCTGAGTTGAAAATCCACATGACGGGCAAGGCACTCCTCCGCACCGGAGCCAAGAGCCAGGGCCAGGGTCATGAGACCACCTGGGCCCAGATCGTGGCCCACGAACTCGGCATCCCCGCCGAAGACATCTTCGTCGAGGAGGGCGACACCGACACCGCACCGTTCGGTATGGGCACCTATGCCTCCCGAAGCACCCCGGTGGCAGGAGCCGCAGTCGCCATGGTTTCCCGGAAGATCCGGGCCAAGGCCCGCAAGATCGCCGCTCATCTGCTCGAGATCTCTGAAGAGGACGTCGAGTGGGAGCTGGGGCGCTTCTACGTGCGCAGCCAGCCCGACCGGGGGGTGACCATCCAGGAGTGCGCGGTGGCCGCTTACTCCAATATGCCTGACGGTATGGAGCCCGGGCTCGACAACACGGCCTACTACGACCCACCCAACCTCACCTGGCCCTTCGCTTGTTACATCGCCACCGTCGAGGTCGACCCCGAGACCGGAGTCTGGGATGTTCTACGGGTGGTCGCGGTGGACGACTGCGGGGTTCGGATCAACCCGATGATCGTCGAAGGCCAGATCATGGGCGGCCTCACCGAGGCCTATGCCATGGCCAACATGCAGTTCATCACCTTCGATGCCGAAGGCAACTGCATCGGGTCCAACTTCACCGACTACCTGCTGCCGACCGCGTGGGAGACACCTGGATTCGAGCTTCATGAGGTCGTCACCCCATGCCCCCACCACCCGATCGGGGCCAAGGGCATCGGTGAGTGCGCTGCCGTCGGCGGGCCGGCCGCCTTCGTCAACGCGGTGATCGACGCCCTGAAGGGCACCGGGGTGCGGAACATCGACATGCCGGTGTTCCCAGACCGGGTCTACGAGGCGTTGCAGACCGGCAAGGACATCAGCGGGGCGCCACCCGTCCGGACCGACGACGAATGAACGCGCAACCTGCCGACGGCTGGAGGATGGTCGAGAAAGCGAGCGAGCTGTCTCGTCAGGGCGTCGAGTTCGCCTTGGCCACCGTGGTGTGGCGCCAGGCGCCGTCATCAGGCCACCAAGGGGCGCGGGCCATCATCACCGCAGACGGCGAGATGCACGGCTGGATCGGCGGCGCCTGCGCCGAGCCGGTGGTGATCCGGGAGGCGCAGCGGGTCATCGCAGACCGCCAGCCTCGCCTCATCCTCCTCGGCACTCCGGATCAGTTTGGCGAGCTCCCCGAAGGGATGATGTTCGTCCAGATGGCATGCCAGTCCGAGGGTGCACTCGAGCTCTACATTGAGCCCGTGATCCCCAGCCCTCATCTGGTGGTGGTGGGTCGGTCTCCGATGGCAACCACCCTTGTAGACCTGGCGACCGCACTCGGATGGCGCGCCGATCTGGTCGACGCCGCCAAATTCACGGCCACCGACGTAGGGGCAAGTTCGGTGTTGGTGATCGCCACTCAAGGCCATGGCGACGAGGAAGCAGTCGAGCAGGCGCTCGCGGGCCAGCCCGCGTTCATAGGTCTCGTCGCATCACACAAGCGCGGGGAGGCCGTGCTCGGATATCTGGCCGACCGAGGTGTCTCCCGAGAGCTGCTCGATCGGGTTCGGGTGCCAGTGGGTCTCGATCTGGGCCATACCTCCCATCCCGAGATCGCTGTCGCCGTGCTCGCCGAGCTGGTGGAGCTGCGAGCCAAAGGATTGCTCAATCCGCGGTCAGTTGAAACCGCGGTATCGGAGACGGTGCCGGTAGCCATGTCGACCGGCACGTCCCATGGCGACGGCGAGGCACACAGCCATGCGCCGGGCCCGTCTCATCACGCCGCGATGGACCCTGGCACCGCCATCGACCTGGTGTGCGGGATGACCGTGTCGGCCGACAGCACCAGCCGGCCATTCGAATTCGAGGGTGAGACCTACTACTTCTGTTGTCCGGGCTGTCGGGTCGCCTTCGAGAAGGACCCGGCCAGCTACATCATCCAGGAGGCGCCATGCTGATCAAGCACGACTTCGAGGTTCCCCTCGCGATCGACAAGGTCTGGGAGTTTTGCCAGGACATCCCTCAGGTGGCCTCTTGCCTGCCTGGAGCGTCGCTCACCGACGAGGTCAGCCCCGATCACTACACAGGGAATGTCGCGATTCGCTTGGGACCGGTGCAAATGCAGTTTGCCGGTCGGGCCAACGTCATGACCCGAGACGACGCCACCAAGACGATCGTCGTCGACGCCTCCGGCGCCGACCACAAGGGCCGTGGCCAGGCCGCCCTCGGGCTAACCGCACGCCTGGTTCCCACGGCCACCGGCACCAGAGTCGAGGTAGAGCAGGACTTACAGCTTTCCGGGGCCGCAGCGCAGTACGGCCGGGGCATGATCTCGGACGTCAGCGCGGTCATGTTGCGCGACTTCGCCTCCAACATGCAGGTCCGTATCGACGCCTTCGACCGGGGGCTGTCGCCCGATCAGATCAAGATGCAGAGGAATGCCGGCGGTTTCAGCATCGCCCTCCAGGCCGCGTGGATGGCGCTCAAACGAGTCGGCCGGCGATTCTTCCTGCCCTACCGGCCCAACCAGGCCTGAGGAGGCAAGCATGTTGTGGTGGATAGGAAATGCGGTTCTCCTCCTGGTTGTGGTGCCGGTCCTCGTCGCCCTGCTCAACCGGGTGCTGGCGGCGCTGGAGCGGATTCGAGGCGCCTCCGATGAGATCCTGACAGGAGGAGTCGGCCTGATCGGCGAGGTCAACAACGTTCCCGAGCTGTTGGCCGTCACGGATCAGACCATCGAAGACGTCGCTTTGGGCGCCGTTCGCTACGCCGGCTCGGTCGGCAAGTTGCTTGGTTGACGAGAAGGAAGGACCAATGCCTGCAGAAGCAATCGTGACCCTCGTGATCGCCACTCTGATCATCGCCGCCGCTGCCCTCGGGTTGATCCGGGTGATCGGCCATCTGATGGCAACGTTGAAGACGCTCCGTGCCCTGACCGGGGGCGTCGGTGTGGTCGCCGACAAGACGAGCACGGTGCCGGCGGTCGTGGCCTCGGTGAATGCCAGCCTCAAACCGGTCAGCGACTTCGCCGAGTCGATCTAGGAGAATGCGATGAACGAGCTCTTCGAAGGCAATACCGGCTGGCTGGTGGGTTACATCATCGGGATCGTCGTCGTCCTGGTGGTGGTGGCCCTGGTAGTCCCGATCCTGGTCTTGGCCCGCAAGATAGGCAACGAGGCCAAGCTCATCGACGACAGCCTGAAGCAGTCGGTGGTCAACACCGCGGCGCTCGCCGATCTCGCAACCACCAACACGATGGCGATAAATGTGGTCGAAGGGTTGAAGCGAGGCCGACAGAGGCTGGGAGGTTGACCATGGTCTTTGCCCTCACCGAGAACCAGGAGACTCTCTGGCAGATCGCCAATTGGGCGGGGCTTGCGGTGGTGGTGGCGGTCGCCGCCCTGCTCACCATCCTCGTTCTGTTGGTCCGCACCATCGACCGCCGGGTGGTGGAGATCAAGGCGACCCTCACCCAAGCCGAGGCCAATACCGCGGATGCCGCGCATCTCAACACAACGGCCGCCGGAGTCGACATGGTGCTCGCAGAGGGCCTCGAGCATCACTTGTTCCTGGGTCGCGTTCTGGGGAAGGTGCGCTCGTGAACTCGTTGGTCGTCTTCACCGTCGTCGACATCGTCCTCCTGATCGCGGGTCTGGCCCTCTATCTGTGGATCGTTGGCACCCAACTCACCCGGGTCGCCACCAACCTCGAGGAGTGCAACGAGTTGGTCCAGAGGATCAAGGGCAACGCCGAGTCCATCGAGGGGAATCTGGAGCACATCAACCGCACCGGAGGGGTGGTCGCCGGAGCATTGCCTCTGCTCTACGGCATGGCCGAGGGCATCGTCGTGGGCGCGACCTACGACGCCGAGAAGGTGCCGGCCCACGGTCTCGCCCTCCCCGCATCGGGGAGCCGCCGCTCACGGTTGCATGACGGGGTCGGCTATTTCCCGGACGGCCCCGGGAAGAGCGCCCATGCTCCGCTGGCCGACCAGGCCGAGTCGGCGTAGACCTGACCCTCTAACCCTGGCGACCGGCTGACGGGTCTCGGTTCGTGGTGAGGGGCCCGGTTGTCCCCGGGGTCTGATACTCGCCGATCCATTGGTCCTTCCAGGCCTGGTCGTATTGGTCCGGGTTGCATCCAGGCCGGTACATCGCGATCAGCTCTCGGATGATCTGCTCACGATGTGCCGCCTTGGCACCCGGTGCCTCATAGGTGCATATGTAGAGGGCGAACCTCTTCTGATCGACCCGCTTCAACCAGCAGGGTGCCACCGGGTGGTTGAAGGGAAATCCCTCCGTGGACAGGTCTTCGGAGTGGCTGACGTAGAGCACCCCGTACTCCTCGGGTTTGGCCTCTGGCTCGGGTTTGTAGGCGATGGCGAACACTGCTGCCACCGCCGGAGCCGTCCAACCGGCAAGCACGCGAGGGCCCTCGAACGGATAGCCCGCCAACGAGCCGAGTCGGATCACCCCAGGACGCCCGGGCCCGACAGCCCGCCTTCCGGGACGTCCTCGAAGCCGTAGTCCAACTCGTCCTCGTCGGCGATGGTCTCCGCCTTCGTGATGGGCCACGGAGGAAGACCGGCCTTGTCCGCCGCCGCGGTGAATAGCACCATTGCCAGATCCACCGCTTGGTCGCTGCTGTCTGCCTCGACCACGATCTGGGCCCCGTAGCCGAGGGTGCCCATCCCGGTGGCGATCCCGTCGTTGGCGGCCACGGCGTCTGCGAGCTCCACTACTTCTTCGAGCTCGATCACCCGATCGCCTTCAGCCATCAGGGACACGCTCCATCTCAAAACAGAAATCTCGCTGTCATCTCAGCTCGGGCAACCGATCGGCCAGCTCCTCGAGACTGGCCAGATCATGGCCGGAGAGGATGAGGTCGACGAAGGGGGCAGCCACCATCATTCCAAGAGTCGTTGGCTGAAAGTCGGGGTCGTGGCCCTTGTGAGGGTTCATCCACACCACCTTGTGGCTCAACCTGGACAGTCGCTCCATAGCTCCGGCAAGTAGGGCGGGGTCGCCCCGGTCGAGCCCATCGGAGCAGATGACCACGATCGCTCCCCGGCTCATGCCCCGGCGGCCCCACTCCCGGACGAAGGTGTCGATGGCGTGCCCGATCCGGGTCCCGCCCTCCCAGTCGAACACCGACCTGGCGGCGTCGTCGAGTGCGTCATCGGGACGGCGCTTCTCCAAGGACCTGGTGATCCTGGTGAGACGGGTGCCGAAGCAGAACACCTCGACACGGGAGGCCGCCCGCCGGGTCGAGTAGGCGAATTGGAGGAGGTTGCGGGAGTAGTCGGCCATCGATCCCGATACGTCGAGGATCAGGACCAGGGGCCGCATCTTGAGCCGGCGTTGCCTCCAAAACAGCTCGGATGGCTCGCCATGGGTCCGCAACGCGGTGCGGACCGTGCGTCGCAGGTCGGGCCGACTCCCGGACGAGGTTGGGTTGGTGCGACGGGTGCGGCGACGGGGCGGGATGACCCGGGTGCGGACCATGATTCGGCGCAAAGCTGCCAGCTCCTCATCGGTGCAGGCGGCGAACGACTTGTGACGCCAGATCTCGATGTCGGAGGCCATCAGCCCGAGCTTCGCCTCTTCCTCCTCTTTTCCCAGCCGGCCCGGCTCGGTAGCCGGGACCTCGATAACAGCTTGGTTCTCGATTGTGGACGTCTTGAGAACGAGCTTCAGCGGCTCAGGCACGTCGCCGCCGCCGGTGACGAAGAAGCTCCGGAACACCGAGTCGTATACCGGGATATGGTCGCGACGTGTGACCAATGTGGTCCGGCCCGCCCAATAGAGGTCGAGCAGATCCCCCGGGTTTAGTGACGCCATCGCTCCGCAATAGGCAAGCAGATCGCCCGACCCCAGGGGCAGCCCCGCCTTGCGCAGCTCCTCACCAAAGTCGACCAGCATTCGCACGAACGGGGCCTCTTCGGCTTCGTCCAGATCGACCGCGAGAGGTCGCTCAGCCATCGACGGCGACCTCCTCGAGGTGATCGAGCACCAACTCGAGGTCGTCGCGTTCTTTGACGACAGCGCCCAGGGTCTCCCGCACGGTGCCGGAGTCGAGGTCCGACCGGCCGAGGAGATTCAGGGTGGCCACCCAATCGAGGGTCTCGGCGACGCCGGGTGGCTTGGCCAAGTCGAGCTGGCGGAGCCGGTTTACTGCCTCCACCACCTTGCGAGCCAAGGTTTCCGTGGCCTCCGGGGCCCGGACCAGGATGATCTCCAGCTCACGTTCGGCCGTGGGGTAACCCACCCAGTGGTAGAGACAACGCCGCTTGAGGGCATCGTGGAGCTCCCGGGTGCGATTCGAGGTCAGGATCACCATCGGCGGCGCCTCGGCGACGATGGTCCCGATCTCAGGGATGGTGATCTGGTAGTCGGAGAGAAGCTCGAGGAGAAACGCCTCGAATTCGTCGTCGGCTCGGTCTATCTCGTCGATCAGGAGCACCGCCCGATCGCCCTCCCGAACCGCGGTGAGCAAGGGCCGCTCCAAGAGGAACTTAGGGCCGAAGAGCTTGTCGACCTGCGATTCGTCGGCGAGGTTGTTCTCGGACAGCGCCCTTATTTGCAGCATTTGGCGGGCGTAGTCCCATTCGTACAGGGCCTGGTTGGTGTCGATGCCCTCGTAACACTGAAGTCGGATCAGACGTCGGTCGAACACCGAAGCCAGCACCTTGGCCAACTCGGTCTTGCCCACGCCGACTTCGCCTTCGAGTAGGAGAGGACGGCCGAGCTCCATCGCCACGTAAACCGCGGTGGCCAGTCCCCGGTCGGCCAGATAACCGCCGAGGCGGAGCCGCTCGGTGAGGTCGCCGACGCCGGCTGGAGGTGAGAGTGCCTGGTCGTCGCTCACAGCTAACCGCCTGTCGGTGGGAGGTGGCCGGTTTCGGCCAGGGCTACTCGCCCTGACCCAGGACCAGGTCGCGGAGGGACCCACCCGCCGGGGTCAGCTTGCCCTCGCGGGCCAGCTTGGCCCGCCAGGCCGCCCCGATGTCGCTTCCGGGCTCGGCGAACCCGTCGAAGGTCACGTCCTTCATGTTGCGGCACACCTTGCCCGGGCTGCAGTCCTCGTCCAACTCGTTGTGGTCGTGACTGGTCAGCCAGACCGATTGCAGGACGTCAGCGGTGGTGTCGTCTTGACCGGTCATTTTGGGTGCTCCTGGACGGCGAAATCGGATTGGATGGTCAAGCCATGAGTCTAATCGGGACCCGTTGCTCACTCCACAGCCCCGGCACGGTCGGCGATGTTGGCGGCAATGGCTTCTGCCAGGATCGAAACCGCGATCTCGGCAGGCGACTCGGCTCCGATATCGAAGCCGGCGGGCCCATGGATACGCGAGAGATCGGTCACCCCCCGATAGGCGAGCCAATCGGCGCGGGTTTCCTGCATTCGGTGGGCGCCGAGAGACCCGATATACCCGGCCTCGCTCTCCAGCGCGGCCATCAAGGCGGGGCCTGCCAGATCCAGGTCGTGCGCGGTCACCACGACCTTGTCAAGTGGTGAGAGGGTTGCGATGACACCGGTCGCCGAGGCGGCGTCGGTGAGGACCCGGGTCTGCCAGCCAACCAGCGTCGCCAACTCGATCAGAGCGTCAGCGACCGGGGTGCTACCGATGACCACCAGTTGAGGCACCGCACGGAAGACACTCACGACTTCGTTTTCGAGGACAATCGAGCCGCTGGCACCGGTCGCAAACAGCTGCTCCGCGACCGGGTCCGCCCCGCCGATGGTCTCAGCGGTGTAGAGACTGATCTCGACAGCCTCGTCGCCTTCCAACCGGCACACGAGGCACACCGATTGGCGAGTTGCCGCCAGATCCCACAGGGTTCCCGGCAGGGCATCGGCCGGCACCAGGAGACAACGCGCAGAACCAGCGGTAGGCAGCCCGGCGATCAGGGCATCGATCTCGTTGACCTCGACGTCGACCAGCCGACCCGCGCTCCATCTGCCGGCGAGGTCGGCCAACGTGTTGTCGAGGGCGCCACCGGCCATAGAGCCGATCCGGCCCCCTCCGGGTGTGAAAACCACAGCCTCCGACCAGTCGGCAATTGGCAGCCCGTCCGCTTCGACTACCCAGGCGACGTCGGCACGGGTCCCTGCGCGCAGACAGGAGGCGACGGTGAGGGTGATTCCGAACACGGCTCGATTCTATGTCTGCGAGGCGTTTGGGCTGCCCGGGCTTCGGGTATGTAATCGCTACCGAGCGACTTGGAGGTCGACATGAAGGATGAGCAGGTAAACGAGCTCCTCTACCAGGCACTGGAAACGGAGCTGGGTGGAGTGCAGGTTTACGAAATGGCGATTCGTTGCACCGTCAACGAGGACCTGCGTGAGGAATGGAAGGGTTACCTCGAAGAGACCGAGAACCATGTCCGGATCGTGAATGAGGTCTTCTCCGAGCTCGAAATGGACACCGAGATGGAAACTCCCGGACGGGCCATTGTCCGTTTCAAGGGCGAGTCATTGATCACCGCGATGCAGATGGCTCTCGACTCCGGCGACATGGCAGCCGCCCAACTGGTGGCGGCCGAGTGTGTGGTCGACGCCGAGATCAAGGATCACGCCAACTGGGAGCTGATCGGAGAAGTCGCTCAGGGGCTCAAAGGCCCTCGCGCCAAGGTGTTGCAAGACGCCTACGAGCAGGTCGAGGAAGAAGAGGACGAGCACCTGTATCACACCCAAGGTTGGGCCAGAGAGCTCTGGTTCGAGTCCCTGGGAATCACTGCAGTGCTGCCTCCCCCCGAGGAGCAGAAGAAGGTCAAGACCGCGATCGGCGCGGCCCGTGCCGAACAGTCACGCGAAGAGTTCCTCAAGTAACGGAACAACTCTGAACTAGGGAGGTTGGAGGGCAAGCGCAGGCTCAGGCCTGTCCAATGCCAGCCGCCTCCCTAGTCTTATCGCGGTGATCCCGACCACAATCGAAGCTCTGGGTCAGACGCTCGACGATCAGAACTACTTCGCCGACGAAAGCCTGGTTGTCGCCATCTATCTCTCCGTCCAGCTCGGACGGCCTCTGTTCCTGGAGGGTGAGGCGGGAGTCGGCAAGACCGAGGTGGCCAAGGTCCTGGCGGCGATCACCGGTGAGAGCCTGATTCGGCTCCAGTGTTACGAGGGCCTCGATGTCGGACAGGCCCTCTACGAGTGGGACTACGCCCGTCAGATGATGGCGATTCGTCTCCTCGAGGCCCGCGGCGAAGGCGCCAGCGCCACCCCGCATGACATCATGAGCCGGGAGTACCTGATTGCCCGACCCTTGCTCAAAGCGATCGAGTCGAGTGTGGACGGGCACCGGCCGGTGCTGTTGATCGACGAGTTGGATCGGGCCGATGAGGAGTTCGAGGCCTTCCTCCTCGAATTGCTCTCCGATTTCCAGGTCACCATCCCCGAGATCGGGACCATCGCCGCCGAGGAGCGGCCGATCGTGGTCCTCACCTCCAACCGGACGCGAGAGATTCACGACGCCCTGAAACGACGCTGCATCTATCACTGGATCGACTACCCGACCCCGGCCCGGGAAGCGGACATCATCAGACGGAAGGTCCCCGAGCTCGAGACCGGGCTGGCCATCGCCATCACCGGGGCAATGCAACAGCTGCGTCGCATGGAGCTGTTCAAGCCGCCGGGTGTCGCAGAAACGCTGGATTGGGCCGAGTCACTGCGTCTGCTCGGAGCTGGAGAACTGACAGTTCCGACCATCGAGCGCACCCTCGGTGTCGTCCTCAAATACAAGGATGACATCGACATGGTCACCGAAGCCGGAGTCGACACCCTCGTCGGATGAGACGACCCGGTCTCATCGATCAGCTCTCCGAGTTCTCCGGCGCCCTGCGCAACCGTGGCCTGACCGTCACCTCCGACCAGACCGCCGACATGGCCCGAGCCCTCACCCTGGTCGACCTGTCCCGACGCTCTCAGGCCCAGGCCGCCCTCCGCTCGCTCACGGTGACCGATCCCGGTCAGATCCCGGTCTTCGACGAGGAGTTCGAGATCTTCTTCAACCGGATCCTGCCGTCCCGAGTCGTCTCTCGGAACCCAGACGCTCCCGCTTCGCAGAGCACTGCCGCCTACCGGCTGGAGTCGACATCGGGGAACGCTGAGATCGACATCGCCGACCAGGGCGGGGCCTCCGCAGTGGAGCGTCTCGCCAGCCGCGACTTCGCCGACCTCGACGAGGAGGAGCTGATCGAGGCACGTCGTCTCGTCATGTCGATGACATGGCACCCATCCCCATACAAGACGCGGCGTTGGGTCTCCGGAGAAGGAAACCGGCCCGACCTCCGGCGCACCCTGCACGGAGCGGTAGGCCCAACCGGCGACCTGATGCAGATGCAGTGGAAACGGCGGCGCAAGCGAGAACGCCCACTGATCATCATCGCCGACATCTCCGGTTCCATGGATAAGTACGCCGACCTGTTCTTGGTTTTCGCCCACGCTGCCCAACGACGGCTACGTGAGGTGGAGGTCTTCACCTTCTCCACTGCGCTGACGCGGATCACGGAGGATCTGGGGAAGAGAGATGCCAAGTCGGCGCTGACCCGGGTGTCTACTCGAGTCCACGACTGGTCTGGGGGGACCAAGATCGGTGAGGCCCTCGCCACCTGGAACCGGGTTTGGAGCCGGCGACTGGCCCGAGGCGGCCCCGTGGTCCTGATCCTGTCCGATGGATGGGATTGCGGTGATCCTGCGTTGTTGTCATCCGAGATGGCGCGATTGTCGAGATCCGTTCATCAGGTGGTGTGGCTCAACCCGTTGGCAGCGAGAAAGAGCTACGAGCCGTTGACCCGAGGGATGCAGGCAGTTATGCCCCACGTCGATGTGCTGCTCCCCGCCGCTAGCGTCAGCGACTTCCGGAGTGTGATCCGGGTCCTGGAGTCGATGACAGGAATGCCGAGGCCGTGAGACACCAGATCGAAGTGCGAAACCGCTGGGTAAGCGAGGGCAAGAAGGTGGCCGTCGCCACAGTGATCCGCGTCCATGGCAGTGCTCCCCGGCCCGAGGGATCCAAGTTCTTGGTGTCCGACAGTGGCGACATGGAAGGCTCGGTGAGCGGTGGCTGCGTCGAGAACGACGTTTTCCTCCACGCCCAGGAGGTGATCGAGACCGGCAAGCCGAAAACCGTCACCTACGGGATCGCGGACGACGATGCCTTCGCGGTGGGAATGGCCTGCGGGGGCACCATCGACGTCTTCATCGAGCCATGGTGAGCACGCTCGAGGCGATCGAGCAGATTTTGGAGCGTGAGGAGTATGGGGCGGTGCTCACCTTCGTCGACGGCCCCGCGACGGGTACCAAGGTGGTCGTCGACGCCAGCGGGCAGGTGATTGCCGGAACCAGCCCTTCCGACCTCTCACCCGATGCCGTCTCCGACGCCAAAACGCTCATAGACCACGAGCAACACCGGACCCTCGAATACCCGCCCCACACGGTTTTCATCGAGTCGCTGGCCCCACCACAAGAGCTGGTGATCGTGGGTGCGGTCCACATCGGGCAGGCATTGGCCAGCTTCGCCTCCCAGATGGGCTATCGGGTCACCGTGATCGACTCCCGCGGCGCCTTCGCAACTGCGGAGCGGTTTCCGCATGCACGGATCCTGGTCGGATGGCCTCGGGACGTGATCGGCCAGGTTCCACTGGACCGTCGGACCTGGGTGGTGGTCCTGTCTCACACTCCGGCCCATGAAGACCCGGTTCTAGAGGCGGCGCTGAAGAGCCAGGTCCGCTATATCGGGACCATGGGAAGCCGACGCACCCAAGACCTGCGTGAGGGTCGTCTCCGAGAGATGGGGTTTTCGGATGAGGACATCGCCCGGGTCAGGGGCCCGGTCGGCCTCGACATCGGCGCTGAGAGCCCACAAGAGGTGGCGGTCTCGATCCTTGCCGAGATGACTCTGGTTCGCTACGGGCATGGGACCGGGGTCTCGCTCCACGGTGTCGAAGGGCGGGTGCACAAGCAACGCCCCGAAGACTCTTGAATAGCCCACCCGGTTCGAGCACCGATACCCTGCCGTCGATGAAAGCCATCTCCGACGAGCAACTCAGGGCGGATATCCGTCGCCTCGGAAATCAGCTTGGTGACGCCCTGGTTCGCCAGCACGGCTCGGAGTTGCTGGACCTCGTCGAGAAGGTGCGGGCATTGGGAAAATCGGTGCGTCGTGGAGGAAGCGCCGAAGCCTCCGACGAGCTCGACGGGTTGCTGTCGGCGTTGAGCGTCGGGGATGTCATCGCCCTGGTACGGGCATTCACCACCTACTTCTATCTGGCCAACGTCACCGAGCAGGTGCATCGAGTCGACCAACTCGCCACCGACGACCGATATCTGAAGGGAACGGTGGACCGAATCCTCGAGGCCGACGTCGACAAGGACGAGTTGGCGGAGGTCCTCTCCCGGCTCGAAGTCAGGCCGGTATTCACCGCCCATCCCACCGAGGCCGCCCGGCGCTCGATCCTGAGCAAGACCAGGCAGCTGGCCGATCTAATCGAACAACGGCTCGAGGTTCCCGACGACGACACACGCACGATGATCGACCGTCGATCGGCGGAGCTCATCGACCAGATCTGGCAGACCGACGAGTTGCGACTCGAAAGCCCGAGTCCGGTCGAGGAAGCCCGCTCCGCGCTCTATTACTTGGTGCAGGTGGCCGACGAGGTGATGCCCCGGCTCGCGGATCACATCGCCTTCCAGCTGGAGCGATTGGGACCGTCGGCCACCGCTCCGATCAAATTCGGGTCCTGGGTTGGCGGTGATCGTGACGGAAACCCGGAGGTGACACCGACCACGACCCTGGAGACCCTGGCCCTGCAACACGATCGCGGTCTTCGCCATCTGATCTCCTTGGTTGAGGACTTGGCGGACGAGCTGTCGATGTCGCGGCGGATGTCGCCGATCAGCGAGGATCTGGAGAGCTCGCTGGCCGAAGACCGAGAGCACCTGCCCGAGGTCTGGCAACGAGAGCACCGGCGCACCGCGGCTGAGCCATATCGGCTCAAGTGCTCCTACATCCATGCCCGGTTGATCAACACCAACTACCGGATCCAACAAGGGCTCCCGTATCGGACCGGTCACGACTACGCCCATCCCGGAGAGCTGATCGCCGACCTCGACATCATGGACGGCTCGCTTCGGGCGGCCCGTGGCCAGCTGATCGCCAACGGAGCATTGGCCAGGGTGCGTCGGGCGGCGATGACTTTCGGATTCCAGATGGCGACCCTCGATATCAGGGAGCACGCCGCCAAGCACCGTTCTGCACTTGCCGAGTTGTACGAATTGGTCGACACCCGATACGACGGTCTCGACAACGACGAGCGACAAAGCCTGTTGGGCTCCGAACTGGCCGGCTCCCGACCGCTCACCGGCCCCAACACGGTCATCGGCGAAGAGGCCGGCAACACGCTCGGGACCTTCCACGCCATCGCCGACGCCAAGGCACGCTATGGCGATCAGGTCATCGAGAGCTACGTGGTCTCCATGACCGAGACCCCAGCCGACGTGCTCGAGGTTGCCGTCCTGGCACGGGAGGCGGGTTTGATAGATCTGCGACGGGAGGTCGCCTCGATCGGCATTGTCCCCCTCGTCGAGACCATCGACGACCTCGCAAATGCCGGGCCACTACTCGAAGGCCTGTTTGCCGACCCTCAGTATCGGCGCATCGTCTCGATCCGAGGCGACAGCCAGGAGGTGATGCTGGGTTACTCCGACTCCAACAAGGTCGGAGGGATCACCACCAGCCAATGGGAGATCTACAAGGCGCAAAGGGTAATGCGCAACATCGCCGCCGAACACGGGGTCCATCTCCGGCTCTTCCACGGCCGCGGTGGCACCGTGGGGCGCGGCGGCGGCCCCACCCATGCCGCCATCCTCGCCCAGCCCTACGGGACCGTCGACGGTGACCTCAAAGTGACTGAGCAAGGAGAAGTCATCTCGGAGAAGTACGGCCATCCCGATATCGCTGCCCGCAACCTGGAGTTGCTGCTGGCGTCGGTGCTCGAATCGTCCCTGCTCCACCGACGATCACGGCGGCAAAAGGGCATCCTCGAGCGTTGGACCGAGGCCATGGACTGCTTCTCCACCGAAGCACACACCGCATATCGGGAGTTGGTCGAGCACCCCAGCCTGGTCCCCTACTTCCTGACCTCGACCCCGGTCGAGGAATTGGGTCGCCTCAACCTGGGAAGTCGGCCTTCACGCCGCCCCGGTGGAGTCGGGGGGGTCGAGGACTTGCGGGCTATCCCGTGGGTGTTCGGCTGGACCCAGACTCGTCAGATCGTCCCTGGCTGGTACGGGGTGGGGAGCGGGCTTCAGGCGGCACGCAAGGCCGGGTACGGCGAGGTGATCGACGAGATGGCAGAGGAGTGGAGCTTCTTTCAGACCTTCCTCTCAAACGTCGAAATGACCCTGGCCAAGACAGATCTCGACATCGCGGAGCGCTACGTCGATGCCCTGGTTCCCGCCGAGCACCGCGGGCTCCTCGATCGCCTCAAGTCAGAAGCCGAATTGACCGCCGGCGAGATATTGGGAGTGCGCAGGCACGAAGCATTGATCGAAGACCTGCCTCTGCTGCGAAGGACCCTGACGGTGCGTGACCTCTACCTGGACCCGATCAACTACCTCCAGGTGTCGTTGCTCGCCCGCAGCCGTGCCGGCGAGACCGGTCCCGACCTCAGTCGCGCATTGCTGCTCACCGTGAATGGGATCGCCACCGGAATGCGCAACACGGGCTGAGGAAGGTTCGCTCCCCGTCACAAGTCATAAGTCACAGGTCTCAAGCTTTAACAAGGACTCTGGCTTGCGGCTTGGGACCTGAGACTTGGGACTGCCCCCTCTAACCTTGGCTGTCATGCCGCTCACCATTCTCAACCACCCGCTGGCCGCCGATCTGCTCACGGTTCTGCGTCGAGCCGCTACTGAGCCCCCGGAGTTCCGGCAAACCGCGGAGCGGCTTGGCTATCTCCTAGTCGCCGAGGCTCTCTCCGACATGCCGGCCGACGAGGTCGACATCACAACCCCTTTGGAGGAGATGAAGGGAAACCAGCTGCATCGGCCGGTAGTGGCGGTGGCGGTGCTCCGCGCCGGCCTCGGGCTCCTCGAATCGGTGCTCACCCTGGTACCCGACGCCGCCATCGGGTTCGCCGGGGTCCAGCGCGACGAGCAGACGGCCGAGCCGATGGAGTACTACACCCGATTCCCCCGACTCGACCGAGCCCGGGTCCTGATCCTGGAACCGATGTTGGCGACCGGCGGCTCACTGAGCTGGGCGGTGAACAAGGTCAAGGAGAACGGGGCCCGTGACATCACTGCGGTCTGCGTGGTCACCGCGCCACCCGGTGTGGCACGCATGGAGAGCGATCATCCAGACGTGCGAATCGTCGCCGCCGCCCTCGATCGCGAGCTCGACGAGAACTTCTATATCCGACCCGGTCTCGGCGACATGGGAGATCGTCTCTTCGGGACGCTGTGAGCGCATTCGAAGACGCAGTCCTCGAAGTTCTCGGCTCCCTCCAGTCTGGAGACGTGGTCACCTATGGGGAGGTGGCGGCAGAAGCAGGCTTTCCCGGAGCAGCGCGAGCCGTGGGCTCCATCCTCCGCACGTCGGACGCGGACATCCCCTGGTGGCGGGTGGTTGGCGCCGGTGGCCAGCTCCGCTCACCACACCCAAGCCGTCAGAAACGTCTTCTGGAGAAGGAGGGGGTGAGACTCAGAAATGGAAAGGTCCTCGTTGCCCGGAACCATTGACTCCTCGCGGTCCGTCCAAATTGGAGACACCCGAATGGAGAACAAATGCGTCGCTCGATATTGGCCTTGGTTGCAGTCTCAGTCCTGGTTCTCACAGCCTGTGAGGCCGCCGGAAGCCAGACACCGGTGGTCAACGTGAACGGGACCGGGGCCGGCCCGACCGGCATCACAGTGACCGGAACCGGTGAGGTAACCGGGACCCCGGACACCGTCGAGGTGAGTCTTGGGGTTGCCGTGCTCGCCGAGAACGTCCAGGACGCCACGACGACCGCCGCCCAGAAGGCGGATGCGCTCATTTCGGCGCTCACCGATGGCGGCGTGGACCGCAAGGACATCACGACCACCGACTACTCGATCTACCCCGAGTACGACTACTCGACCAACACCGAGCGTCTCGTCGGATACCGGGTGAGCAACACCGTTCGGGTCAAGATCCGCAACGTCGACGACACCGGCTCGCTCATCGACGCCGCCACCGCAGCCGGTGGCAACGACGTCCGGGTGAACGGGCTCCAATTCAGCATCGACGACGATGCAGAGATGGTCGAAGCTGCCCGCGCCGCCGCTTGGGACGACGCCTTCGCCAAGGCCACCCAACTCGCTGCGTTGTCAGGGCAGGAACTGGGAGTCGCGATCTCGATCAGCGAAACGGTGAGCAGCACCCCGCCACCCGTGTTCTACGAGCGGGCTGCGGCGGACGCTGCCGGCGAGACCCCGATCGAGCCCGGCACCTCCGCGGTCACGATCAGCCTTTCGGTGAACTTCACCCTGGGCTAGGACCTGGCTACCACTCCCGCAGGAACACAGAACTGGTCGTATTCGACCAGCTTCGGAGGGTGGTCCTCGTCGGCACACGCCGGGCAATCCAGGTTGCGCCGAAGGTTCAGCGTCAGGAACTCCTGACTGAGCCCGTCGTAGGTGACAAGACGCCCAACGAGGGTGTCACCAAGCTCGAGCACGATCTTGATCGCCTCCATGGCCTGCAACGACCCGATGATCCCTGGAAGCACCCCGAGCACGCCGGCCTCGGCGCAGGACGGCGCCAGCTCGGGTGGGGGCGGCTCAGCGAACTGACACCGATAACACGGGCCGTGGTACGGGTCATAGACCGTGAGCTGGCCTTCGAAGCGAAAAATCGACCCATGGACCACAGGCACCCGCAGGTGAAGCGAGGCATCGTTGACCAGATATCGAGTGGGGAAGTTGTCGCCACCGTCCACGATCACGTCGTACCCGGAGAGGATCCGCAACACGTTGTCGACCCCGAGTCGCTCGTTGTAGGTGACAATCTTCACGTCGGGGTTGAGAGCGCTCAGAGTCTCCCGCGCCGACTCCACCTTGGACTGACCGATCCGATCCACGTTGTGCAAGATCTGACGCTGCAGGTTCGACACATCGACGACATCGAAATCCACGATCCCCAGAGTTCCCACCCCGGCAGCCGCCAAATAGAGGGCCGCCGGCGAGCCGAGGCCTCCGGCGCCGATCACCACCACTTTCGACTCGAGAAGCTTGATTTGACCGGCCTCGCCTACTTCGGGGAGGAGGGTGTGCCTGCTGTATCTCCCCCGCTGATCCGTGGTCAGGCCCTTTGGCGTCCCCCATGAGTAGCCCTCCGTCTTCCACCTGCCGAAACCACCGACCAGCGAGGAGACCCGCGTGTAGCCCAACTGTTGAAGCGAAAGCGCCGCCAGCGCTGAGCGCGCTCCCCC
>JALYNX010000092.1 GCA_030772935.1 Actinomycetota bacterium
TGGCAACACCTACCAGGGAGCCGAGTACCAGTGCGGTAACCGCCACCGCGATCCCGTATTGACTCGTCGAGGCACGAGTCGCGGCGTAGAGCCCGGCCCCGCCCGCCAAGAAGGGGAACAGCCAGGAAACAAAAGCCACGGCGCTGGGATGCCAGTTAGCCACGGAGGGTCAGCTCCGGTTCCTCGGCAAGACGACGGGCCATCTCCTCGTCGTTCACATGCGGGGCGCCGTACTTGTGGCCTGTCTTGTTGAGCGCCTTCTCGAAGGCGTCGACGACATCAGGGTGGAATTGCCCACCGGAGTGACGCCGTAGTTCCTGGAGGGCGTATTGCTGGGAGAGGGCCATGCGATAGGAACGAGCCGAAGTCATGGCGTCGAAAGCGTCGGCGACTCCGACGATGCAGGCCTCGAGGCTCGGGGCCTGGCCTTCGGTATGCCCCCGACCCCCATAGCCGGTGCCGTCGAAGTGGCTGTGATGGCCAGAGGCGATCTCGACCATGGGCTGGAGGAAGTCGACCTCGGCGAGGATCTCCTCGACGAGATGGGCGTGGGTCTGCATCTCCGCGTACTCCTCGTCGTCGAGACGCCCTCGCTTGCGAATCAACTCGGTGGGGACCGCCAGTTTCCCCAGATCATGGATGAGGGCCGCCCACCGCACCTTCTCCAGCTGGGTGCCGGTGAACCTGAGCTCCTCACCGATCATCTGGGCGAAGACCGCCACCCGTTCGGTGTGGCCACGGGTGTACATGTCCTTGGCCTCGAGGGTCTTGACGAATCCACGAATCGACCCGATGTGCGACTCACGCAACTGGGAGAAGGCGTAGAGCGACATGTGACCGATGGCATAGACCCCGACGATGAGAACCAGCACCGCGTTCCTGTCGGCGATCAGATAGGCGCCCCCGATCAGACCGCCGAGGAGACCCATCGCAAACTGCCCGAGGAAGAGGACATGCATCTGGGACCACGGTTGGAGGTTCTCCTTGCCAAAGACGGTCTTCACCGCTCTGCGGATGAGGACGGTCTGAACCGTGGCATATGCCAGAGCGGCCAGGGCCGAGGCCACCGCCACCCGGGGCAGATCGGCCGGGATGGGGTCCCCGAGATGACCAAGATTGACGTCGAGCAGGAACCCGGCGGCCGCTCCTGCCAGGACGAACTGACCGAAATTGGCCAGGGGTTGGAACCACCGCTTCTCCTTGAAGTCGAGCGGGGTGAACAAGGCCATTCCGCCCATGAGGGCCATGGCGAAGATGGCGTCGGAGTTGGGCTCGATGGCGTAGATGACCCCGGCAGTCATCGCCACCATCACCGAAGAGGACTGCAACAAACGGTCGTTGACCTCGACCGCGAAGAACTCGAGAAGGACGAAGAGAGCGGTGAACGGCAGCCACACCTTCCACCAGTCAGGCATATCGGAAACGAGATAGGTGCCGACCAGGGTGAGAAGACCCAGCACCGAATAGGGCACAGCGACTTTGAGTCGTCGCTGCACCGTGGGGCGAAGACGGCCGAACCAGCCCCTAAGCGTTCTGTTCCTTCTCAGTTTCATGGGAGACCCCGAGGTATGTGGTGAGCCGGCGTCTTACATCAGCCGATTCGGGTTGAAGCCGAGCCTGCGGCTATCACGGCTGCAAGGCTGGCGGCAGCAGCGAGAATGCGGACCAAACGGGCCTTCATGCTGTGACGCTCACCTTCGGTTTTCGTATTTGACCAACATTGTGTTGTCGGCCAGACGTTCCGCTCCGCTGGGGTAGATGGCGTCCAATTGCTTACAAGGCCGACGTCTGACGCCGGTCTCACCCGGTTCCCGCTTTCACGGGAACTCTTTACATGTCAAAAGGTCCCTGACTTCGCCCGCCACGGACCGAGGCAGATGAGTCAATGAACCCGCTGCCCCACACTCCCATGAATAGCTCCAGCGCTCCGCAATCTAGACCTGATGTCCTATTGGGACAAGGGGCAGGGTGCGACTATCCCTTGAGGGGTTGACACCCGGTTGTACGCTGAACCGGTATGGACATAGTCGCATTTCAGGAGAAGATCGGACGAATCGAGGGCGTAGAAGCGGCCCGGGTGGTGTTCGGAAACGGGCATATCTCCGAGATTCATGTCCTGGCCCGACGCACCAAACCACCCAAACAGCTGGTGCGTGACGTCCAATCCTTGAGCCAGGCGCTGTATGGCGAAGAGATCGACCGTCGTGTGGTCTCCGTCGTGCAGTTGGCGGACGGCGATCTCGAAGGCGGCTTCCGGCCGGCCCTGGTGGACGTGGCGGAGACCTTGGAAGGCTCACGCGCCGAAGTCACCGTAAGTCTTCGCTGGGAGAACGAGATCCTGTCTGGTACCTCGACTGGCGCCGCAGCTGCATCGACACGGGCTCGCCAGATTGCCGAGGCGACCCTGGATGCCATCCGTCAAGGCATCCACAAGGAGGCGGCCCTGGCGATCAACTCAATGGACGTGCCACTTCTCGGGAATCGAAAGGTCGCCGTCGCCCAAGTGGTTGTCGTCACCGAGGCCAGCGAACGAACTCTCATCGGATGCGCCTTCGTCGAAGACGAGGAAGGTCGGGCCGTGGTTAGAGCGGTGCTCGACGCCCTCAACCGCTTCCTTCCTGATCTCAAACTGTCCTGACCAACGCCGTCGCAACCCCGCACCACCTGTCCGCAGAGGCAGCCCGTCGCGTTCTTCTCGCCGGCGG
>JALYNX010000093.1 GCA_030772935.1 Actinomycetota bacterium
AGATCGAACAGCAGTTCTCGGTTCCCACCTCCTGGGTGACCCTCGCCACCGTGCCGTCGGCAACGGCGACCACCGGGGTCAACCGGGCGGCCTGGATGTCGATCCCTTCGTGGTGACGAGCCCCATGATCACGGTCGGCGCCGAAAGTCGAGGCCACATGACTGTTGGCGAGTACCGGCCAGGTCAGGCGATATTCGAAGGGTGTGCATCCCGTCGGCCTCGGCACCGTCGGCACCGCTGTCGTTGACGCGCTGGGAGGGCTTGTGGTCGTCGGCCCGCCAACGGTGGTCGAAGTAGAGACCGGCTCGGTGGTCGAAGTGCTCGGCTGGTCGGTTGTCGAGGTCTCTTCGTCAGGCGCGGTGGTCGAAGGGGAGGCGTCGGGCTGGGTGGTCGGTGGACCGGTTGTCGTCGGGCTGCTCGGCGGGCGGACGGCTGGTGGCTGGGGCGGGAAAAGGTCGTCGATGGTGACCGGAGGGCACATGACGGCCGCCTCAACCGAGGCAGGGGCACCTCCCACCACGTAAAAGGCCGCGGTCAACGTCAGGACGGCCATGGCGGCAGCCCCGAACCTGCCAGATGTCATGTAGGGGCAGGCTAACCAGAAGGGACCTTGCTGGGAACCCCGCCATCCGGGGTAACGTTGACCCGGCATGAAGGTCCGACGAATCTCGCTGTCACTCGCATTGTTGCTTGCCCTGTCCCTGGTCTCGACGGCTTGTGACGGCGAGGAAGCCGTTCTGAGCACCACCTCGTCCCTGGTCACCGATCCCGGTGAGGAAGGGTCACCGACCACATCCGTTGCCCCCTCGGACGAGCCAACAGGCACCACTCTCGTCGGGGAATCAGTCGGCAGCTACGAGATAGTCGCCCGCGAGCCGGGGACGGACGGGGAGACTGTCTACATCGTCATCGGCCCTGGGGGCTACACCGACGTCGACCTCGAGAACTTCGTCCGCGATCTGAGCGAGCAGGGAATCGCCACCTACGGAGCCGAGATCTTCAACGACGCGGCAGCCGCCACCGCCTATCTCAAAGCCGAGGCAGACCGGACGCCGGAGGAAGTTGCCTTGATAGGTAACTATCACCTCGTGAGCCTGGTCGGAGGGTCCATCATCCGATTCCAGGGCCCGTTCGCCGAGTCCGGTGAGTTTGTCCTCGGCAGCTAGCTCAGCAGAGCGGTCGCCACCAGTAGGAAACCTCCGAACCCGACGATGTCGGTGATCATCGTCAGGAAGATCGAAGAGGCCAGAGCCGGGTCCTGACCCAGGCGTCTCAAAACCAGCGGAATCGCGGTTCCGGCGAGGGTGGCGATCACGAGGTTGGTCATCACGGCCAGTGCCACGATCAAGGCCACGGTGGAGGCATCGGCACTGCTGCTGAAGATCCCGACGCCCACCAAGACGAAGGTGAGACCGGCCGCCACCGCGGCGATGATGATCCCGTTGAAGAGACCGGTCCCGGCCTGGCGGCGCAGTATCCCCGAGACCTGGGCGCGGGGGACGTCATCTGAAGCCAGGGAACGAATCATCACCGCCAGGCTTTGGTTGCCGCTGTTGCCTCCGAGGGAGGCGACCACCGGCATCAGGACCGCCAGGACAGGCTCCTTGGAGATGATCCCTGTCTGATGCTCGATAGCCAGGGCAACGAGCAGAGCCAGCGTCAGATTCAAGACGAGCCAAGGGGAGCGCATCCGCACTGAATGGCCGATGTCGGTGTACACCGTCTCCCCAACACCAGCACCCACCGCGGCTGCAAAGTCCTCGGTCGCCTCGTCTTGGACCGCTTCGAGGACAGCGTCACTCGTCACCATCCCCAGCAGACGCCCGCTGCCATCGGTGACGGGGATGCCGAACAGGTGATAGCGCTGGGCCAGCTCGGCTACTTCCTCACGGTCCGAGAACGCATTCACGGAGACCGGATCGGGGACCATGGCCTCATCGAGACTGGCTCCCGGTCTCTTGAAAACCAGGTCGCGGAAGGAGATCACACCCTTCAGCCGGCCCTCGTCGTCGACCACATAGACGTAGGAGAGGTCTTCCAACTCGTCGTTGAGGCTTCGGATTCGCTCGATTGCCTCTCCGGCCGTCAGCCCGATCGGCAGGACCGCGATGTCCGTTGTCATCAAGCCGCCCGCGCTGTCCTGGGGGTAGACGAGCAGCTTTCGGATCTCCTGTTCGGACTCGTCGTCCATCAGCGAGAGCACGCTCTCGGTGACGTCGTCGTCGAGCTCGAAGAGGAGGTCGGCCGCTGCTTCGCCCGTCATCTCGCTGACGGCGGCGGTGAGGTCCTCGATCGGGATGTCCTCGACGAGCTCGGCAGCGAGCTCGGGGGAGATCTGCTCCAGGATGTCGGCGGCATCAGTGGCACTCAGCTCGGCGAGTAGCTCAGCCGCGTCCTGCTCGGTGAGCTCTTCGAGAACGTCGGCCGCGTCGCCGGGGGCGGCGCCCGCCAGGGCCTCCCATTCGGCGCGTCGAGAGTCGAGGTAGTCAGCGACTTCCTCGCGATCGCGGCGCGCCGCGCTGATCAGGACTTTTGCAAGCTGACGGGGACTTCTGAGTCGGAGTCTCACCGGCCACCCCCCGGACGGAAACCAGGGACAGGCTAACGCCGATCAGCCCTCGAAGGGTCGAACCGCCTTGATCTTGACCTCGAAAGTGCCCCCCGGCGCCTCGTATGAGACTTCGTCGCCCACCGAGGCTCCGAGCAACGCTCCCCCGAGCGGGCTAGTGGGCGAGGCGACCAGCATTCCTGCGACCTTGTTCTCCTGGGGGGCAACGAAGCAATCGAACTGGTCACCATCGCGGTCGACCACGGTGACGACGCTACCGATTTCGACCTTCCCGGTGTCCTCGACGGCTCGGACCTCGGCGGTGTTGAGCAGATGCTCGAGCTTGCGGATCCGGGCCTCCATCATCCCCTGATCGTTCTTGGCTGCGTCGTAGTCGGCGTTCTCCCGGATGTCCCCGTGGGAGCGCGCCTCAGCGATCCGTTCTTCAACCTCCTTGCGGCCATCGGTCTTGAGCGTTTCGAGCTCGCTGAAGATCTTCTCCTTGGCTGCAGGAGTGAGAAAGGTCGGTTGATGACTCATCGAACTGGAGAGGCTAACCCCGGACAGTGCCAATCCTGAGTGCGTCGCCTCCATCCACTAGGAGACGACGGTGCTCTAACTTGCTCCCGTGGACAACAAGGAACGTCTCGAAGCGATCGCTCGTGCCCTCTCGATTGCCACGGCTGCGCACCACATCTTTCTCTGTGCCGATCAGACGAATCCCAAGTGCGCACCACGAGAAGAGACAAAGGCGCTTTGGGCACATTTGAAGAATCGCCTCAAAGCGACAGGGCTCACCTCTGCTCCACCGCCCTGGTCGGGCCACCCCGAAGCCGAGGCCGTTCCCGCCGAGCCGGGTCAGGGGCGCGTCCTCAGGAACAAAGTGGATTGCCTCAGGATCTGTGAGCAAGGTGCGATCTGCGTCGTGTACCCCGGGGGCACCTGGTACGCCGGGTTGGATACGGCCAAGCTGGATCGGATCATCGATGAGCATCTGATGGGCGGGCAGCCGGTGGAAGAGCTGGTTTTCGCAGTGGGAGATCTCAGCACGTGAGGTTGGTCCGTCGTCTCTTCTCCGGCTTCGTGCTCTGGCGGTTGTTCGGCCCGGTGGTGAGCCCTCGTTTCAGGTCACCACAGGAGCATCCGTGGCGGCACATGGGCCACACCGTGTTCGTCGGCGACCAGGAGTTCCTGGTGAGGGACCTCGGCCCCGATGAGGCGCCTGCGCTCCTGCTGATCCACGGACTGGCCGGTTCCTCACTGGCGGAGTGGTACCGGATCGCCCCGGCTTTGGCCGAGAAGTACCGGGTGATCATGGTCGACCATCGGAGTCACGGTCTGGCACCGCTGGCCAGGGATCGGTTCGATGTCGAGGAAGTGGCGGATGACATGGCGGGCGTGCTCGACCGCCTTGGCATCGGGGTCGTCAGCGTCGTCGGGTACTCGCTGGGGGGTGCGATCGCCCAGTCCTTCGCTCACCGCCATCCGGCGAGGGTTGACCGGCTCGTCCTGATCGCTACCTTCACCCACCATCCCCAGCCGATGCGGACCCTGCGAGTCATCGGCACCATCATCGCCCGCGCCTGGGAGAGATTGACCGGGCTGGGGACCCCTGAGGTGCGGACCGGGTATTTGCTTGCCACCGGCGCGGTCGAACAGCGGCACGCCCGTTGGTTGTGGGAAGAGACCCATCGTCGGGACACCGATGCCGGAGCCCAGGCGACCCTCGCCCTGCTCCGCTTCGATTCCCGACCCTGGGTGGGGAAGATCGAGGCTGAGATCCTCATCCTGATCCCGACTCGTGACCAGCTGGTGCCCCCCTCCTGGCAATACCAGTTGGCGGCGGCGGTCACCAGCCCCAAGATCGTGGAGTTGGTCGGGGTTCGCCATGAGGCGCCGTGGACCCATGCGGGTCGTCTCGCCGACGAGATCGCCCAATTCGTGGGCTGAGCAATTATCGCTCCGCGGAATCGGCATTCGACCCGAATCCTCCTACCTTTCCGGGATGCGACGGTTCCTTCCCGCCGTTCTGATCACCCTGCTCATGGTGGCCTGCGGCGGTGACACCGCCACAACAACCACCGGCGCTTCATCGACGACGACGACATCGACACTTGCCGCTTCCACCAGCACGTCGGTGACGGTCACCACGCTCTCGGAGACCACCACGACCGTCCTCAAGATCGACGTGACCGTTACAAACGGCGTGGTCGACGGACCAGACCTCTTCGAGTTCGCGCTGGGTGATCTGGTCGAGATCACGGTGTTGACCGATGTCGCCGACGAGATCCATGTCCACGGTTACGACCTCAGCTTCGACGCCGAGCCCGGCACCCCGGTCGCTATCACGTTCGCGGCCGATGCCCAGGGCATCTTCGAGGTGGAGTTGGAAACGAATCACCTACCGCTGTTCGAGATCCAAGTAACCCCTTGATGAGACGCCGGCTCGGTTTGGTCGGCGCGACTCTCCTGTTTGTCTTCGTCAACCCGGGAATCGCTCTCGGCCACGGCATCGGGGGACGTCTCGACCTTCCGGTGCCCGTCACATACTTCGTGGCAGGCGCCGGTGTCGTCATCGTCGTCAGCTTCGTGGCGCTGGCGGTGCTCTGGCCGGAGCCGAGGCTGCAAGACGGCCCCCGACATGATCCGATCAGGCTGACGATTCCCCGTCGGGGCCTGCTCCCGGTTTTGGGAGTGTTTGGCCTGCTTCTGGTGATCGGCCAGGTCGTGGTGGCCGCTCTCGGTCTGACGACGGACCCCAGCCGGCCTTCCATCGCTCCGGTGCTGGTCTGGGTGGTTTTCTGGCTCGTCGTGCCATTTGCCGGCGCGGTCGTGGGGGACTGGTACACCGACCTCAATCCCTGGCGATCCCTGGCTAGTGCTTTGAGGATCGGGAAAGCCGAGCGGCTATGGCTGCTCGGGCGGGTCGGCGTTTACCCGGCCGCGGCGCTGCTCCTCGCCTTCACTTGGCTCGAGCTGATCAGCCCGGATTCCGGTTCAGCCCTCACTCTGGGCCTAGCCGCCACGGCCTACACCCTCGTCCTCGTGACGGCGATGGCCTACGCCGGACGGGAGACTGGGTTGGCGGTCTTCGATGCCTTCACCCCGTACAACCGATTGATCTCGTCACTGTCGCCATTGGGCCGTCGCCCTGACGGACGGTTGGCATGGCGAGGTTGGTTGCGGGCGCTTCCGGTGCTTCCCGAGTGGCCCGGCCTGGCGGTTTTCGTAGTCGTCGCCATCGGAACCGTCACCTACGACGGCGCGTCGGGGACCACATGGTTCAAGTCCGC
>JALYNX010000094.1 GCA_030772935.1 Actinomycetota bacterium
CCTGGCGACTCAGTTTCCCGGTGTGGCGGATGCTCAGATGGGCTTTTCCGTCGTCGGAGCCTGGCGACACCATCCGGAATTGGGCGATCTCGGTATGGCCGAGGAAACGCCTGTCAACCCGTTCGAAAACCTCGATGACAGGGCCCGCGTCATCGGGCAGGAACCGGCCCTTTCCCGGGCCTTCCTGTTCCAGACGATGGCCTGGCATGTCGGATGCCAGTAACCGAAGCAGGCGGCCTGGCGCATAGGACCGGGGTAGTCGTTTGCCTGGCCCCGGTCCGATCACGAACCCGACGAGCCCTCCTCCGCCAGCAACGTCTCGGGCTCCACCGGCTTCCACGGATTGATGCGTTGCACGCCGTAGGTCCAGACCAGCGCGTACACCGCACATCCGCCCAGCATGATCGCGAACGGCATGTAGATGTCAGACCTGGTGAGCCCGGGAGGAGTTATGTACCAGCCGGCGACCAACATGCCGACGGTGGCCAGCACCTGCGGCAGCGGGTACAGCGGAGTCTTGTAGGGACGCGGAAGGTCCGGCCGGCGGCTTCGGAGCAGCATCACCGAGATGTTGACCAGGATGTAACTGAAGATCCACGCCATCACCGCGGCCAGGATCAGGCTGATGATGGACGGGACGTCCCCATCGATCCAGATCGCCCCGACGATCCCGATGAGTGCCACGAGGATGATGCCGGCCCAAGGCTCCTTGAAGCGTGGGTGGAGATAGCCGAAGATCTTGGGCAAGGTGCCATCCTTGGCCATGCCGTAGAAGATCCGGGGGACACCGGCGAGCAGAGTGTTGAGGGTTGTCCCCGACGCCAGCAGCACCGCAATCCCCAGCCAGATGCGCCCGAAGTCGCCGAATACCGCCTCGGCAAAGGCAGGGATGGCGAGCGGGGTGTCGAGGATGAAGGTCCCGTCTCCGAGATCGATGTTTTCGACCTGGCGCGCCACTGCAGTGCCATAGAGGAACATCGCCGCCGCCACCGCGGTGACGCCCACGTACATGGCGCGGGGGATGGTGCGAGCCGGTTCTCTGAGCTCCGCAGCCAGAGGGGTCACGTATTCGACACCAACGAATAGGAACAGGGCCAGACCGACCATGCTGAGCACGGCAGTGAGATCGGTTCCGACGAAGGACTCGCCGAAGAGACCGCTGATACTGGACTGCTTCTCGCCGAAGGTGCCGGCCAGCCCGAAGATGATGAGGGTGGTCCACATCACCGCCGTCATCGCGATCTCCGCAGAGGCATAGGGCCGAATCCCGAGCATGTTTACGATCGAGAAGATCACCAAGAGCGCGACGCCGATCCACCACGAGCCCCCGGCTTGGTAGTCCTCGAGGAACGAGAAGTTGAACGAGGCGAACACCCCTGCCGTGGCAGTCTCCGCGGTGCCCGCGAAAACGTGCACCACCAGGTAGGCGGCCAGGGTCCCGGTGATGGCGAAGAACCTCCCCATCCCGGCGGCGATGTAGTCGTAGACCGACCCGGCGGTCGGCAGGATCCCGGCGGCCTCGGAGAAACTCGCCGACTGAGCCACCATCAGGATGTAGGCGATGAGAATCGCTATCGCGAACACATAGCCGCCGGCGCCGTACCCGGTCTGGGCGGTGAGGAGGACGGATCCGGCAATGATGAGACCCACGGCCGCCGCCAGGGCGGTGGGAAAGCCGACCGCCGCTCGCTCCAGCTTGACCTCGCCCGAACTTGCATCGCTCGACATGGATCCTCCTCTGGTCCGCGCCGGCAAAAGTAGCAAGATCGGGAGATCGTTGGGGTCCGAACGATCTCCTATCTTGAGACTTCGATCAGACGGATACCAGCCGGACCGGCAGGTGCTTGATGCCGTTGATGTGGTTTGACCGGAGTCGAACCGGCTCGCCAACCAACTCGATTGACTTCACCCTGGCCGCCAGTTCCTCGATCACCACCCGGACCTCGAGTCGGGCCAGGTGGGCACCCAGACAGAAGTGGGGCCCGCCACGCCCGAATGCAACATGGTCATTGGGCGATCTATCGAGATCCAGACGATGCGGATCGACGAAAACCGCCTCGTCGAAGTTGGCGGAGGCGAAGTAGAGGGCGACCTTCTCTCCGGCTGCGATCTCCACACCTCCCAGTTGGGCGTCGGCAGTGGCGATGCGTCGATGGAAATGAATTGCCGTGGCCCAGCGCAGCACCTCGTCGGCAGCCCGGGTCGGCTCGACGGTCCCGGCTCGGAGACTGCTCCACTGATCGGGATGATCGATCAGCGCCGCTACCCCGGCGGTGATGCTGTGACGGGTGGTCTCATTGCCGGCGATCACCAACAGCACGAAAAAGGTTGCGAGCTCTCGGTCGGAGAGTGGCTCACCGTCGACCTCACCCAGGGCCAGGGCGGTCATCACGTCGTCGTCGGGGTGGGCCCTGCGTTTCGCCGCGAT
>JALYNX010000095.1 GCA_030772935.1 Actinomycetota bacterium
CCCGTGACCACTCCGCTGACAGTCATCGCGCCGTCGACAACCGTGTCTCCCAGGCGCAACAGAACTGCTTTCTCACCCGTGAATGGTCGTTGCTTGCCCGGGTTGCCGATCAGGTCATGGATCGGGACCCGGAGATCGGACGTCATCTCAGACCGGGACGTCGGGCGGCTTGGGACGAGCCGTGTGTAGCTCGTCGCGAGCCGTTTGCACCTGGACCGTGATGTCGGAGAGAAGACCCTCCACCCGCTGCAACTTCTTCTCGATCTCGTCTTCGGTCTCGAGACGGAGACGACGAGCATCCCCCTCGGCCCGACGCACCAGGAGATTGGCCTCCTCGACCGCCTCGGCCACGATGGAAGAATCCGCAACGAGCTCGTCCGCCTCATTCCGGGCTCGGTCCACGATCTCTCGCGCCTTCTCGTTGGTCCGGGAGATGAATGCCTCGCGTTCGCGGACCATCCACCGTGCTGCCCTCAACTCATCCGGCAGCCCGGCCCTGATCCGCTCCAACAGACCGAGGAACTGCTCGCGGTCGACCATGGCATTCCCGGAGAGAGGAACCGATTTCGCCTCGTGGAGAAAGACGATCAGGTCATCCACCATGTCCTGGAGGTCTCCAAGCTCGGTCCGATTCGCCATCTCCACCGGGTCAGCCGACACCGTGTCGGTTGTCGTTGGTTCCTGAGTCATGACAGGCGCTCCTTGAGTGCTTTCTCGACCACGTCGGGCACCAGCCCGCTCACCGATCCTCCCAGACGCGCCACCTCTTTGACCAGCGACGAGGAGACAAAGCTCCAATCCTCCTTGGCGGCCATGAAAATCGTCTCCATCCCAGTCAGGTTTCGGTTCATCTGTGCCATCTGAAGCTCGTACTCGTAGTCGCCTACGGTTCGCAACCCTTTGATAACCACATCGGCGCCGATGTCGCGGGCAAAATCGACCAGGAGGCCGCTGAAGGTTTCGACTTTGACCCGGTCGCCGAAGAGGTCCTTGAACACAGCGGCGCGTTCGGAGGCGCTGAAGAGGGCGGCTTTGGCCGGGTTGTCCACGATGGCGATGACTACCTCTTCGAAGCTGGCGATCGCCCTCTCGATCACGTCCACGTGGCCGTTGGTTGGGGGATCAAAGCTCCCTGGGCAAAGGGCTTTCGTCATCGGGTCTCTGGTTCCTTGGTGTACCTGAAGATTCTGGTATCTCCATAGCGTCTATCGGTGGCAACGCCCCAGGTTACGGGGATCGGCGGCGCCTCGTCGGAGTGACGTCGGGACACGATCACTTCCGCCCCCGCCGCGAGCAGTGGGTCGAGACGCCCGAGATCGGCTCCCATCACTGCTGTCGCCTGGGTCCACGGAGGATCCATGAAGACCAGGTCGTGGCTACCCGTAGCTCGGTTGAGGTAGTCCGAGACTGTGGAGCTGACCACTGTTCCCCCCAGGCCAACCGTTTCGATGTTGCGCCGGAGGGCAACCAGGGCCTTGGCTCCGTTCTCGACGAAAGTTGCCGCCCGGGCGCCCCTGGAGAGCGCCTCGAGCCCGAATGAGCCTGAGCCGGCATAGAGGTCGAGAACATTGGCCTCCTCCACCCAGGAGCCGATGATGGAGAAAACCGCCTCACGCACCCGGTCGGTCACCGGCCGGGTGCCCTTCGAATCCGGTGCGATCAACCTCCGCCCCTTGGCGACGCCGGCGATGATCCGCATGGGCTGGACGCTAACCCTCAGCTGTGGAACAGCCACTCCACGGCGTCCCCCAGCATCGCTCTGACCTCCTGGGCGAGCTCGGGATGTGCACTCAGCTCGGGGTCGTGATCGACCAGCTCGAAGGCATCGTGACGAGCCTCCACCAGCAAGTCGAAATCCCTGAGGACGTCTGCGAATCGGAGGTCGGGCATCCCCGACTGTCGGGCACCGAACACAGTTCCCTGTCCCCTGATCCTGAGATCTTCCTCGGCGAGCACGAACCCGTCGGTGGTCGAGGCCATTGCGGCAAGCCGCTGCTCTCCCTCCTCGGTCGTAGGGTCGGCGAGGAGGATGCAGACCCCGGGGTGCAGACCGCGCCCCACCCGTCCTCGAAGCTGGTGGAGCTGGCTCAACCCGAAGCGATCGGCGTCCTGGATCACCATCACGGTGGCGTTGGGCACGTCGATCCCCACCTCGATCACCGTCGTGGCGACCAGGACGTCGATGTCACCGGTCCGAAACTCCCCCATCGCCCGGTCCTTCTCGCCTGATCGGAGCTGGCCGTGGATCAGACCGATCCTGAGCTCCGGCATCAGCGCCGACAGACGCTCGAACTCCGCGACCGCCGAGGCCGCCTCCACCTTGGGACTGTCCTCGACCAGAGGGCAAACCACGAAGGCCTGGCGCCCCTCGGCCACTGCGGCCCGGATCGTCTCCCACGCCAGGTTTTCCTGCAAAGGGGAAATGACCTTGGTCCTGACAGGCGTCCGCCCCGGCGGCATCTCGCGGATGATCGACATGTCGAGGTCTCCGTAGATCGTCATCGAGAGGGTTCTCGGGATCGGGGTCGCGGTCATGATCAGAAGGTCGGGATCCACCGCATCGGCTTTCTCCTTGAGAAGCACCCGCTGCGCCACTCCGAAACGATGTTGTTCGTCGACCACGGCTATCCCCAGCCTGGCGAAGTGGACACCTTCCTGGATCAAGGCATGGGTGCCAACCAACACGTCCACTAGGCCGCTGGCGATGTCCTCGAGCAAACGATCGCGGGTTATCTCATCTCGATAGTTGGCCGCGGCAGTGGATCCCGTGAGCAGTGCCATGTGGACTGCCGGGCCATCGGAGGCGAACAAACTGGTCATGCCCAGATCCGAAACCGACCCCAGCGGGTCCGGGGAGAGCCCGGCCTGAGCCAACAATGCGGTGACCCCCTGGTAGTGCTGGCCGGCGAGGACCTCGGTCGGCGCCATGATCGCGCCCTGCCATCCACCTTCCACCCCCTCGAGAAGGGTTGCCACTGCAACCACCGTCTTCCCCGACCCGACCTCGCCCTGCAACAGCCGGTGCATCGGGTAGCCGAGCCGGAGATCGGTCGAGATCTCCTCGAGGACACTCTTCTGGGCAGCGGTGAGGGTGAAAGGGAGACCTTTGAGAAAGCGTTCGACCAGCTCCCCGGAAGGGTCATGGTTGATCCCGGTCGAGTCCATGAGCTGGCGTCTCTTGCGCAGGGCCAGTGCCAGCTCGAGTCGGAACAGCTCATCGAAGATCAGACGGCGCCGGGCGTGGTCCACCTGGTCCATCGATTCCGGGAAATGGATCTCGGAGAACGCCTGCTCACGGCTGGCGAGCCCGTGTTTGGCCAGGATCACCTCGGGGATCGGGTCCGGGATCGGCTTCGACCGAGCAAGTGCGCTGTGGATTGCTCGTCGAAAGTGCCCGGTCTTGACATCACCGACCTGGGGGTAGATCGGCACGATCCGACCGGTGACCAGGGACTCCTTCTCGTCATTGAGCACGTCGACAGCCGGATTGGTCATCTGCAGACTTCCTCGAAACCGTTCGACGGTCCCCGACAACGCGACCTGGGTGCCGGCAGGCAACTGTTTCTCACGGTAGGACTGGTTGAACCAGACCACCTTGATCGATGCGGAATCGTCCACGATCTGGGCCTCGACCAGCACCAGATTGCGACGGGGCCGTCTCGTGTTGACCTTCTTGACCTCTCCGACGACGGTGACCTCAGACCCCAGGGGCACCTCCGCCAGCGATGCCATCGTCGATCGGTCGATGTAGGTGCGGGGCACGTGATGGAGCAGGTCGGCCACGGTCTTGATCCCTCCCTTCTCGAGGATCCGGGATCTTTCGCGACCGAGATTCCGAACCTCCGACGCCGGGAGGCCGGCCAGCCGGCTCAGAGTTGCCACGTCGCCACGCTACATCCGGAGTGGGAGTTGGCCCGGATCGCCGCTATCCTGCCGCTCGGTCGCGACGGTTCATCTGGACCGTCTGCCTTCCGACCGTCCCAGGAGTTTTCCAGTCATGTCTTATCGCTGCGAGATCTGTGGCAAGGAGCCGAGCTACGGCAAAAGGGTCAGCTTCTCCCACAAGCGCAACAACCGGCGTTGGCTTCCCAACATCCAGCGGGTGAGGGTCCGCCACGGGTCCAACACCCGACGCGCCCGGGTCTGCACGTCGTGTATCCGTGCCGGCAAGGTGGAAAAGGCCTGACCATGCTTCAGGGTGTGGTCAAGACCTACGACCCTGTGACCGGTGCCGGGATCATCGTCCGTGACGACGATCGCTCCGAGGTCTACCTGCGTGCCGGCGCCCTCCAGGGATCCATCTTCCGCTCCCTCCGCCAGGGGCAACGTCTCGTCTTCGACACCGTCGAAGAGGACGGGAACCAGTTCGCCATCTCGGTCAGGGTCGGCCAAGAGGGGTACTAGCCCTCCCCACCTCCTTCACGGGCCCGCTCGGCATAGGTGTGTCCGCGGTGAGGGTGGCGCTACACCACCGACCCGCTGCGGATCATCCATCGCTCCGGCTTCTTCAGCGTTTCGAACCCGACTTCCTCATACAGCCCGTGAGCATCGGCAGTCGCCAGCACGAAACGCTTCATCTCGGCCATGCCGGGATGCTCCATCACAGCTTCCATGAGTCGCCTCCCCACCCCTCGACTGCGATACGGCTCGTCGACGAACACGTCACAAAGCCAGGCGAAAGTAAGTCCGTCGGTCACGACACGGGCGCATCCAATCATCTCGCCGGTGCCCAGATAGGCCCCGAACACAACACTCGCATCACAAGCGGCCTCGGTGGTCTCCCGAGCCCTGCCATTGGCCCAATAGCTCAGGTCCGAGATCCAATGGTGGAATGTCTCGCGATCGAAGCGAGCCGGGTCTGACGAGATCTCGTATTCGTCCGCCAAGTCGGGGCCTCCAGGATTGACGACCATGAACGTAGTGAACGGGTCGCCACGACCGGGCCCGACGCGGTTTGTGTAGGCTCGGCCGCCCCAAGACCGTAGGAGGCTCAGTTGGTCCAGGCTTATGTCCTGATTCAGACCGAGGTCGGCAAAGCCGCCCTCGTGGCAGAGGAAGTGCGAACCATTCCCGGTGTCGACTCGGCGGACGACGTCACCGGTCCCTATGACGTGATCGTCAAGGCGGTCGCCGACGACGTCGACTCGCTCGGCAAACTTGTCGTGGCCAAGATTCAGGCGATCGAGGGGATCACCCGCACCCTCACCTGCCCCGTAGTACATCTCTGATCCAGGCCGGCACCGACTGAGACAGGACCGGCTTTCGCCGGTCCTTCTAGTAGGGGGCCGCTAGCCGAGTTTCGAGGCGATAGTGCCCGCGCTGCGCAGTGCGGTCCCGTCGCTACCCGCGACGGAGAACACCCGCACCGGGCCGGTTCTGGCCTCGGCAACCATGTCGGCGAACAACTGCTCTCGTGACAAAGGCGGGTCGATCCACAGATAGGCAGCCATCGACCCGGGGATGGTGTTCACCTCATTGACCAGGATCTGTCCGTCGCGCTCCAGGTAGTCGATCCTGGTGATTCCCCTGAGCCCGGCAACTTCGGTCACCCGGTGGGAAAGCCTCGTCAACTCCTGTTCCAGGGCGGGCTCCAGGAGTGCGGGAAGCTCTCGGCCCCCACTCACCTCGCCGCCCCACGCCAGGTACTTCTGGTCATAGGAGTAGATCCCCTCGGCTGCCCGCGACGGGGCTTCGATCGCGGAGAGCTGCCACTCGGGATAAGTTCGAACCGCAACCTGGAGGTCACGGCTGCCCGCGAGGAAGGGCTCGATCACCGCCCCCTGATCGAAGTAGGAGGAGGCTCGCTTCAGGGCAAGCACCGTTGCCCAGTCCTCGGCGATCTCGATCCCGATCGACGAACCTCCAAAGCGGGGCTTGGCGATGAAAGGCCCGTCGAATTCAGGCGCCTTCTCGTCGCCGGCGGCAACCAGGGCACGTGGGAGAGTGGGGAGCCCCGCGGCGGACATCGCTGCCCCAAAGGCGAGCTTGTCCATCCCCAATGCCGAAGCGGCCTGGCCGGTGCCGGTGTATCTCAGACCGGCCACATCGAGCATCCCCTGCAGCGTGCCGTCCTCACCAGGACCGCCATGACAGGCGATGAACACCGCACTCACCTCGAGCGGCCGCTTCTTGAGGACCAAACCCTGCCCCGGTGAGGCGACAAAGCTCAACTCCTTGGAGCCACGGGGGACCCCGTCGACAAAGGCCGACGCCTCCAGATCCTCTGTTACCAGATGCCAATCGCCGGTTTTCGACCAATACACAGCATGGACATCCCCCAGAGCCCGGGTCACCTGGAGACCGGTGAGAATCGAGATGTCGTGCTCGTCGGAAGGCCCTCCGAAGATCACCGCCGCCTTGGCCATTCGAGCTCCTCAGGGGTAATGGTCAGGAAGATCGTTCTCGTAGAGCACCGCATCGCCGGGGCCGAGATGGTCGCGAACCCAGTCGACAGCCGCTTCACGAGAAGCCACGACGGTAACCGAAGCTTCGCCCCGGCCCGAGCCTTCGACAAGGGCGGCCCGGTTGGTCCTGCCCACGATCACGATGTCGTCGACAACCATCGAAGCGGAGGCGCCAAAAGCGATGTTCTCAGCAGTCTGCTGGGAACCGAGCTCGACCATTCCCGGCGTCACCAGGACCTTGCGCCCCCCGGCCCCCAACTCAACAAGGGTTTCGAGCCCTTTTCTCGCCCCGACCGGATTGGAGTTGTAGGTGTCGTCGATCACCGAAAACCCGCGCTCGGAGGTGGTCACGGTTTGGCGGTGCTCCGGCCGCGGGAGATCCCCGAGCCGGGGCACGATCTGCTCGGGGTGCATACCGAGAGCGATAGAGATGCCTACCGCCACCCCGAGATTGAGTGCGAATGCCCCATCCGGGACCCGAGCAACATGTCTGCCATCGACAGCGATAGACCCGTCCTCGACTTTCACCTTGGCTTCGGAGGTCCCGGTCGAAACCGTGATCAGCTCCAAGGTGTCGGACTTGGCTTCAGCCAGGTTTGTCAGCAGCGGATGGTCGATCCCGAGCACGCCGATCGCCGCCCCGTCGAGGATCTCCGACTTGGCCGCGACGATCCTCTCTTCGCTCTTGAAACGCTCCAGGTGAACGGGCGCAATGGCAACGATCGCCGAAATGTCCGGTCTCACCCATTCGCACAGCGCAGCGATCTCCCCAGGCCCGTAGGTCCCCATCTCGGCGACGAACACCTCTGTGCCAGGGGTCAAGTGCTCATTGATGGCGCGGGCCAACCCCATGCGGTTGTTGAACGACGCCGGGCTGGCAACGGTTCGGAAAGCTTCCGAGATGAGATGGGCGACGTACTGCTTGGTGGTTGTTTTCCCGTACGATCCGGTGATGGCAACCACCTTGGCCCCCGACGACCGCAACCGGCTGGCCGCTTTGGCCACCCACCTGTCGCCGAGCCGGGTCTCGACCGGTCCCAGAGCGGCCAGCGCCACATCCACGATGATCGGCATCGAAACCAACCCGAGCACCACGAGCCAAGCCAGGTCGGTCAAACCGCCCACCACAAAGACACCCGCCCCCAACAACCCGGAGACCAATGCCAACCGTCGCAGACGGGTGGTCCATGCCAGCGGAGAGGTCCTCCCTCTCACGGAGAGGCCGACCGGACCGACGATCTCGGTGATCACCGCCAGGAACCCGAGCCAGGGCTCGAAGAACGCCCCCAACACACCGAGCGAAGCCACCAACACCAACACCTGGTTGAACCATCCGCTCCGCCACCAGCGAATCGCAAACCGGGTCACCGACGGCGCCAGATAGTGCTCACGCTGGGCCACTCGCAACCAGCGCAGAGAAGCCGGGATGGTGGCGACGACGCAAGCAGCGACCAGCGCCCAGGTCATCGCACCAGGGCCCGCTCGATCGCAGCCCGTAACGCCTGGGGCGCCTCCACGGGCAAGAGGTGCCCGACCCCCTCGAGGATCTCGAAATCGACCTCCCTGCCCTGGGATGCGATCACGTCGGCGACAGCCCGGGCCACCGTCACCGGGACCTCACGGTCGGCTCCCCCCCAGATCAGACTCACCGGTGCGGTCAGGGCCCGCAGCTGGGACTCGTAGCTCTCGTTGACCACTCGCACCAGGACGTCGCGCATGACACCGGATGCGGCCCGGTAGTCGGCCGAACCGGTCTTGCGTCGAATTCTCTCGAGACGATCGTCGCTCAACAGCCCTACCCGGTGCAGACCCCGGATCATGCGGTAGCGCAGCGAAGGCGACCGGGGCGGGGTGTGCTTGACCAGCGGCGCCCCGGTCAGCACCAACGAACCCACCCGTTCGGGGTAGAGCGCGGCGAGGCAAACGGCGATCCGCCCCCCGAAAGAGTGCCCCACGACAACCGGGGGGTGATCACAGACGTCGAGGAGCTGATTGACAAGATGTGCATAGCCTTCAGCCCCCCAAGGCTCGGAAGGTGGCGGCGAGGCGCCAAAACCCGGCAAATCGGGTGCCAGAGCGTCCAAATCGGCCAATGCGGGCCGGAAATCGCTGCCGCGACGGGCCCATCCGTGGAGAGCAATCACCCGGGGAGGTCCGGAGCCGGTCGCATCTGCGAACAGCGCCCCGTTCGCGAATACGCGCAACGCCACGTTTCAATCCTCGATCAGTCCGGGATAAATGCCGAGAATACAGTCGAAAGCCTTTCAAACCGTGAAATGGAAGAACTGAAGCCAACCACCCATCAGGCCATGGCCCGCTTCCGGGCGTCTCTGTTGCGACGCGCCTCGGCAGTGGCCTGGGTGGTGCTGATCATCATCTCCGCCCAGGCCGTTCGCCAGGAAGTGTTCGCCTTGCGCGCCTTCTGGATACCGATGGCTGGGCTCTCCGTGCTCCTCGTGATCTCCACTGCCGCCCGATGGGACCGCCTCATGGCCACCCGGGCGGCACCGTGGATTGCCGCCGCATGGCTCATGGGCCTCATCGTGGGAATCACAACCCTTGCCGTGATACCTGAGTTGACCGCCACCGCCCAACCCATCCTCTTCGGTATCGCCGCCGTCTCCGGTCTGCTCCTCACGTGGTGGGCCCACGCCCTGGTGACGGTCTTCATCGGCGCGGCCATCTCCTTCGTAGCCGTCACCACCGGCGCAGTCAGCACCGATGCCATCGAACAGGTCCTGGCACCGGTGCTCACGGTTGCTGTCGTCGCCGCAGCCACAGCTCTGGTCGGCGTCGAGTTCGAGCGGGAGGCGGTGCGGTCCAACGAGCGTGAGGTGCAGATCGATCAACAACGACTCGACTTCGAGCGTCTCTATGCGGTGAGCGCCACGCTGGCCCGGGCCGAATCGCTCTCCGAGATCGTCCCCCATCTGATCGGGACCATCTGCAAGTACCTCGACGCCCAGGTTGGCGTGGTCCTGCTCTACGACCCCGATCGGCATCGTCTCGAGCTCATGAGCCCAATCTGGGTCAACGGGTATCCGCTGGAGTCCGACCCGATCACGCTCGACGTCGCGGCCGCCGGGATCGTCACCCAGACCTATCGGGCAGGAAAGCCCTTCTACGTCAGAGAGGTCGACCCTGACTCGGACAATCACATCCTGCTCAAGGAACTCGGGCTGAAGCAGGCGTTGGTGGCGCCGCTGAAGGTGGAGAGTCTTCGGGTCGGAGTGATCATCGTGGGCGACCCATATGTCGGGAACTTCAGCGAAGACCAGTTGGAGCAACTCGGGTCGCTCGCCGCCCCCGCCGGGCTGGTGTTGTCACAGATCGGCCGTTATGAGGCCCAGGCGGACATGACGCGGCGCCTGGAGGAAGTGGCGCAGATGAAGAGCGACTTCGTCTCAACGGTGAGTCATGAGCTACGGACACCTTTGACCTCGATCATCGGCTCATTGGACACGGTGAACCGCCCCGAGCTGCAGCCGACCCAACCCACTGCACAACATCTTCTCTCCACAGCCCGTCGCCAGGCGGGCCGTCTGCAACGCCTGATCGACGACCTCCTGGTCGTATCCCGAATCGATCGCGGCGCGATCCCGGTCCATCTCGAGGTGATCAGCCTGCGTCAGGCATTCGACGAGGTGAACCGCGTGGTCTCGATCGAGCCCACCTTCGTGGTCGACCCAGAGGGTCTGGCTGTAGAAGCGGATCGCGACCATCTCAGCCGGATCCTGATCAACCTGGTGGAGAACGCGGCGAAATATGCGGCAGGGAGCTCCGTTGAGCTTTTCGCTTGGGAGCGGGGGCCCAAGGCCCTGATCGTGGTCGTCGACCACGGCCCGGGGATCCCCGACCACGAACGGGATCGAGTCTTCGAGCGATTCACCCAGGTCGACCAGTCGGACACCAGATCCAAAGGCGGCACCGGTCTCGGTCTATCGATCGTGAAGAGCCTGACCGAGGTGATGCGGGGCACGGTGCGGGTCGAGGAGACCGAGGGTGGTGGCGCCACCTTCGTCGTGGAGCTCCCGATGGCGCCCGCCCTCCAACCCGTCGACTAGCTCTCCGGCTTCTCGACACCTGCCGCGATCGCGTGGAATCCGCCGTCGACGTGGACGATCTCGCCGGTGGTCAAGGGGGCCCAGTCCGACAACAAGACACAGATCATCCGCGCCACAGGGTCGGGGTTGGAGGTGTCCCACGGAAGTGGGGAGCGCTCGTTCCAAACCCGGTCGAAGACATCGAACCCGGGGATCCCCTTGGCCGCAACGGTGGTCAACGGCCCCGCGGACACCGCGTTGACCCGGACACCGTGGGGCCCCAGATCGCGTGCGAGATACCTGGTGACACTCTGCAAGGCAGACTTGGCGACCCCCATCCAGTCATAGGCCGGCCAAGCCTGGGTGTTGTCGAAGTCGAGAGTCACCAGGGCGCCTCCTCCTGCGGACTTCATCAGGGGAAGAAGGGCCACCGCCAGGGTCTTGTATGAGAACGCCGAAGTGACAAAGGCCACCTGGGCCGATTCGACCGGGGTGTTGAGGAAGTTGCCTCCAAGTGCGTCCTCAGGGGCGTAGGCGATGGCATGGAGCGCGCCATTGATAAGCCCCCATCGTGCGGTGAGATCGGCGACCGCCGCCTCGACCTGGGACGGGTCGTTGATGTCCAACTCGAGGACCGGGCATTCCAGGGGCAGACGCTGCACCGAGCGCTCGGTGAGGCGGAGCCCGCGCCCAAACCCGGTGACGACGATTTCGGCGCCTTCTTCCTGTGCGATGCGCGCAGCATGCCAGGCGATCGAGTCGTCGGTCAGTACCCCGGTTATCAACAGTTTCTTGCCTTCGAGCAGCATGAGCCCTCCTAGAAGCTATTGCCGAAAGTCATGATTCCCCGTATCGCCAACCCCATCGAGAACAAGAGCAACAACCCGTAATAGAGAGTGGGTCGCTTCCGGAATTGCGATCGGTAGATGTAGGCGAAGCTAAAGGTCACCGCGGTTACGACACCGTAGAAGACATGCTGGTTACCCGGGTTCACCCCGCCGGAGGCGACCACAACCCCGGTCACGATCTGAATCAGCAAGGCGCCAACCGCAACCGTAACCGCCCAGAGAAAGGCTCTCGGTGCCTCGGGCCGCCGGGCCATGGCGACCCCCCACAACCCAACCACCCCGCTGATCCCAGTCGCGATGTACCCCCAGGTGGTGTGAAAGGTGCTCACGGTCTGAGCATAGAGAGCCGTCTCAGCCCCATCGCGATGCCACGCCGCCGTTCGTGGATTGGGCCTCATGCTCTGATTTCGGGCCGTTATCATGTAATTGGGAGGAAAACGAGAGAGGTGTGAGATGTTCGAGGCAGTGGAGTTCATCGAGCTACCGGGACGCGAGCCCAGCGAGACCGTCCTAGGGGAATTCGCCGACGAAGTCGAAGCGGTCCAAGCGGCGAGGGCCGCCAAGATGGGGTTCGCCAGCGGAGATTCGAAGGCCTACGCCTGGTGGGTGGTTCGTCAGCAGGGCGCACAGCTCGCACATTTCATCGCCGACTCGAAGAGCGACAAGGAATTCGTGCTCGACCTGACCTCCGGTCAACTCGTCGAAGTCTGATCTATTCGGGCCGACTTTGCCCTCGACCAACCCTCGGTAGTTGTCGAGTTGCAATCTCTCGAGTTTCACCACCTCGGGCAAACAGACGCCGGTCGGCCCGGGCTACCGCCTCGTCCCAATCAGCGCGCAAGATCAAGTATCCAGTAATAGGTCGGCGTACTGGTCCCTGACCACCTTCTTGTCGAACTTGCCGGTGCCTGTCTTCGGGATCTGATCTATGAAGACGATCCGGTCCGGTATCCACCAACTCGCCACCCGTTCTTCGAGAAAAGCTTGAATCGACGCCTCGTCGGTGCTGGCACCTTCGCGAAGGACCACGAAGGCAGCCGGGCGCTCCTGCCACTTCACATGCTTGAGCCCGACCACCGTCGCCTCGGCGACATCGGGATGGGCCATGATCGCGTTTTCGAGATCGATCGATGAGATCCACTCGCCACCAGATTTGATGACGTCCTTGGCCCGGTCGGTGATCCGGATATAGCCCTCAGGTGTGATCTTGGCCACGTCGCCGGTTCGCAACCACCCGTCCTCGAAGGACTGGGCCGATCTCGGATCTTTGTAGTACTCGGCGGCGATCCAGGGGCCTCTGATCAGCAACTCGCCGAACGCCTCGCCGTCCTGGGCCAATTCCTCGCCGATCTCGTCGACGATCTTGACCTTGAGGCCGGCGAGCGGGATCCCCGCTGTCTCCAAGAAGTCGAGCTGGCGTTGCAGGTCCCACTGCTCCATCTCGGGCTTGAGCAGAGCGGTTGACGCCACCGGGTTGGTCTCGGTCATCCCCCAGCCCTTGATGACTCGAATCCCCCGTTGCGCCTTGAACCACTCGATCATCGCTCGCGGGACTGGCGATCCGCCACAGAAGAAGGCACGGATCGATGACACATCGGCCTCTGGGTGGGCCTCCAGGTACTGCTTGATGCCCATCCACACCGTGGGGACACCGGCGCTGAAGGTGACCTTCTCGTTCTCGAAGAGCCGAACCAGGCCCTCCGCGGAGAGATCCGGACCGGGATAGGTGAGCTGGGCGCCCTGGGCGACGGCCATGAAGGGATAGCCCCAAGCTGAGGCATGGAACATCGGGACCACGGGCAGCACGTTGTCCGTGGGTGCCATGGAGAAGTTGGCCAGGTTGGAGATGGTGTGCAGGTAGGTGGAGCGCTGGGTGTAGGCGACCCCTTTCGGATTACCCGTCGTGCCCGAGGTGTAACAGAGCATCATCGGCGATCTCTCGTCGAGCTCGGGCCAAGGCCCATGCGGGGACGCTTCCGAAATCAGGTCCTCGTAGGCGATCGAACCGGGAATGCGATCGTCGGGCTCTGGCCCCATCACGACATAACTCACCACCGACTCAATCTGAGGGACGACCGGCGCCAGCAGCGGAACCAGGTCGGGATCGACAAAGAGAACCCGATCGCCGGCATGGTTGACGATGTAGGCGACCTGATCGGCGAAGAGACGGATGTTGACCGTGTGGCAGATCAGACCGGTGTTGGCGGTCGCCCAGTAGAGCTCGTGGTGACGCCGGTTGTTCCAGGCAAACGTGGCGACCGCGTCACCCTTGGCCAGACCGAGGCTGCCGAGTGCTGAGGCGAGGCGACGCACCCTGACATCGGTCTCACCGTACGTGGTTTGGGTCAGGGACCGATCGGCCTCCACCGACAGGATCCGCTGGTCAGGGTAGAGCCGGACCGACCGGTCATAAAGCGTCGACAGATTGAGCTGAAAGTCGTCCTGCATGTGAGGCATCAGGTGTCTCCCAACAGTTTCCTCTTCTCGGCTTCGAACTCCTCGTTGGTCAGCTTGCCTTCGTCGTGAAGTCGCGACAGGGTCTCCAGTGCCGAAACAGCGCTGGAGGTCGGCGCCGGCGCCCCACCCGATCGCATCGCCGACATCCGGTTCTCACGCATCTCGTAGATCAGCTTCTGGACCCGCTCCGGATTGGGGATGTCGGTATATGCCGACTGGCCATGGGTTCCCGCGGACTCGATCAGGAGGTCGCCCGATCCGAATACCCGCTCGATCATCGATTGCCTGAAGGCCACGTCATTGATCACCTCGAGCGGAATTTCCGTCCCTTTCTTGGCGATGAGGCCGGTGCGATGAATGACCCGCTCGTTGGTGATCACGTGCTGAGTGGTCCACCAACGCACGAACTCCGCCGATACCACCACGACCCACAGCACCGCGATGGCAATGATCACCCAACCCGGAGGGTCCCAGAGATTTGAGATGAGGATGAGAAGCGCCGCGACCATGACGGTGAGCAGGCTTTCTTTGAGTATCTGGGACCAATGCGGTCGGAACTGGATCCTGATCTCCTCCCCGGCACTCAGCAGCTTTTGCGGATATTCCATGAGTCCTTCCGTTCTCCAGCAGCCGGCCAGTCCTGGCGTCCGGCTGACTCCGACACCTCGGATGAGGCTACAGATGAGGGAGAAGCGGGGCTCGTCGATCGCTGTCTTTCTCGCCGAGAAACGAGAAGGCCCCGAGGGAGCATCGGCCGAAGCCTCAACCCTCTCGGGGCTCTCGTTCCGATCGGTGTCGGGCCGGGGACCCAACTCCGTTCGGAGTCGTCGATGGCCGAAGCCTTCGACGAGCGCTCACTGGAAGCCGCGATCCGAAAATCGCCGCTATCAGGTGACCGCGCTCCCCGTTTCCAGGGAGGTGCAGATCCTAAGATCTGCCGGTCGGCAGGCCGCCCGACGATCCCTAGAGATCCCCGTTCGGTCTCCCGACCACCCCGAGCCTCGGTTTCCCGACTCTCCGGGCACCCGTACCGTGGGAATTCTTCCCGGCTCGGCTTTCGCCGCTCCGTACCCACCGTCCGGGGTGCCTCAGGGTCTCCCCTGTGGCGTCCGGGAAAAGTAGACCAAGGCCATGCCCACCGCAAACCAACCAGCGGATTCGTTTTCGCGATCTGTAGTCCAGTTTTCGCGGGACGTTCACCTCCGGTTCTCGATCAGGGTTCAGGGGCCGTCCCGGACGCGAGAAACCCCGAGGGAGCTTCGGCCGAAGCCTCAGCCCTCTCGGGGCTCCCGATGCCACCCTGCCAGGAAAGCGGGCCCCCGGCCTGATGGCGATCCAGAAAGACCGAAATCTCTCCTTCCCCGACCCAGGGTTTCCCCCGTTTCGGTAGTCGGGAACGTAGGTAACGGCCCAGGGAGCGTCAAGCCATACCACGGGTTTCTTTTCGCGTCCTAGGCAGGGTTTTCGCGGCGCCTAAGCTCCCTCGATGGCGGCAGGCCGACTCCGGATTTCGGCCGTTTGGGTGCTCGTCTTCTTCCTGATCTCGGTCATGCTCGTCTTTGCGACCCTCAGGATCTCGATTGACTCCGCGAACCTGGCCGAGGGTGTCGTGCCCGGCGAGGACTCATTCGATAGGCGCTACACGCTGATGCCGGTGCTGGCCTACGCCCACATCCTGCCCGGAGTCATCTATCTGTGTGGAGCGCCGTTCCAGCTGTCACGGAGGTTTCGCAACCGTCACCTGGCCCTTCATCGAAAGATGGGCCGAGTGCTGCTGACTGCGGGTCTCATCAGCGGGGTCTTTGCCCTCCTCTTCGGCGCGCTTCACGCCTTCGGTGGATTCCTGGAGGCGAGCGCAGCAGTCGTCTTCGCCCTCTACTTCCTCCTCGCCCTCTCCACCGCCTTTCGAGCCGTCAGGGCAGGCGACATCGTCCGCCATCGACGATGGATGATCCGGGCGTTCGCCATAGGCCTGGCAGTGGGCACCATTCGAATCTGGATTGGGTTGTTCCAGGCGTTCGAGTTGCTCAGTTTCCAGGATGCCTTCGGACCGGCTTTCTGGATCTCATTCCTGCTGCATGCCACCGCCGCCGAGGTATGGCTGCGATGGCGACCCGCCCCGCGCGAGTACTGAGTCGACAAGCTCCCTGTTCCTGTCACAGGTGGTCCTTACACTCGCCTCGTATGACTGTTGAAGCACCTGATCGCCAATTGACGACGCTCTCCCCGAGCCGGGCCGGTGACTTCAAGACATGTCCTCAGCTCTTCAAGTTTCGAGCCATCGATCGCCTGCCCGAGCCCACTTCGATCTACCAGGCGCGGGGAACCACGGCTCATGTTGCCCTCCAGCGTCTCTTCGATCATCCGTCGACAGAGCGCTCACCCGATCTCCTCTTCAACCTGTTCCGGGAGGCATGGACCGAGCTCAGGGGTGAGGAGGAGTTCGAGGGCCTGTTCGAGGACACCGAATCCGAGCGGACCTGGGGCCTGGAGTCGATGGTGCTCCTCGCCAACTACTTCGGAGTCGAGGACCCCACCAGTTTCGATCCCGTCGACCGCGAGCTCGACATGCTCGAAGACCTCGACGGCATCGTGATCCGCGGCATCCTCGACCGGATGGACCGTGATGTGGACGGTCGTCTCGTCATCACCGACTACAAGACCGGCTCGGCGCCACCGGAGAGATACGCCCTTCCTGCATTCTTCGCCCTGAAGATCTATGCCCTTCTGATCAGACGGAGAACCGGGGAGACCCCGAAGGAGATTCGCCTGCTCTATCTGAACGGGCCCACCGAGTACCGGCTCGGCATCGACGACCGCCAACTCGACGCCATGGACGGACAGCTGCGTGCTCTTTGGAATGCGATCGAGAGAGCAATGTCTTCGGGACGATTCCCGACCAGGCCGGGCAGGTTGTGCGACTGGTGCTCGTTCAAAGGGATCTGCCCGGCTTTCGTCCCCGACGCCGCACTCGCTTAGGGGAAGATACCCCGCACCAGCTTGGCATCTGCCACCTTGCGGATCCCCTTGATCAAGGCCGCGGTCCGCAGATCCACACTCTCACTCAGTGCGATGTTGTGCACGTCACTGAATGCCCGGGTCATGATCTCGCGGAGACGGGCCACCACTTCGTTCTCGGTCCAGAAATACTTCTGCACGTCCTGCACCCACTCGAAGTAGGAAACCGTGACACCACCAGCGTTGGCGAGGATGTCGGGAACCATCAGGACCTCGCGGGCGCGGAGTATCGCATCCGCCTCGATGGTGGTCGGGCCGTTGGCTCCCTCCAGGATGATCTTGGCCTGGATGCCTTCTGCGTTGTCGCCACGGATCACGTTCTGAACCGCCGCCGGGACCAACACGTCGACCGGCAGTGTGAAGACGGCATCGCCTTCGAGATGATCGGCGTCGGGGTATCCCTCGAGGAACCGGTTCTCGTCCACCCATTTCGCGAGGGCCTCGACCTCGAGACCGTCGGGGTTGTAGACGGCCCCGGAAATATCGGAAACCGCCACCACCCGGGCTCCCATCTGGTGGCCGGCGATCGCCGCGTAACGACCCACATTGCCGAATCCGTGAATGGCGACCGTTGCGTCTTTGGGGTCGAGCTCTCGGGTGGCCGCCGCTTGAGGTAGAAGGAACATGATGCCCCGCCCGGTCGCCTCTCTCCTGGCGACACTGCCGCCCAAGGCCGGGGGCTTGCCCGTGACCACAGCCGGCACCGAGTGACCCACATGCTGGGAGTAGGTGTCCATCATCCAGGCCATCACCTGTTCGTTGGTTCCGAGGTCGGGGGCGGGGATGTCGGTCTCGGGGCCGATCAGGTTGATGATTTCCATGGTGAATCGCCTGGTCACTCGTTGCAGCTCGGCTCGCGACAGCTGCATCGGGTCAACACGAACCCCGCCCTTGGCGCCTCCGAAAGGCAACCCCACGATCGAGCACTTCCAGGTCATCAGCATGGCGAGGGCGGCGATCTCGCCGAGGTCGACGTCGGGGGCGAACCGGATGCCTCCCTTGGTCGGGCCCATCGTGGTCAAATGCTGAACCCGATAGCCGAACAGGGTCTCGACCTCGGAGTAGTTGTCATGCCGGAATGGGAAGCTGACAACGGTTGCCTTCTGGGGGACGCGAAGCCGATCCGCCACGTTGTCGTCGAGGCCCATCAACCTGGCTACCCGGTCGAACTGGCCCACAGCCTCGTGATACATGGGTGAGTCGAATTCGTGGCCAATGGGCTTCAGCGCCGGCGTGACGACTTGGGCCATACGCGCCCATCCTATGCCGGAATCTCCACGATCTGATTTTCTGTCACAGGCCCCCCGTAGCGTTGTGCCCATGAGACAGTTGATGAACCATGACACCCAGGGTTCGAGCCCCGAAACCGACGCCTATGCGGACCCGGTCCGCTATCTGAAGTGTTTTGGCATCGAGGCGGAGTTGGTGGAAACCCGGGAAGCCGATCTCCCCTCTGCTGCCTGATCCCTACGATCCCGAGGTGACAATCAGGGAGATCCGGGTTGATCCCGGAGCCTGGGACCCGGTGGTGTCGGATCCCGATGGCGCCCAACTGATCGTCGCCGGTCCCGGGACTGGTAAGACCGAGTTCCTGGTCCAACGGGTGGCCCACATCGTCAACAGTGGCCGGGCTCGTCGTGACCAGATCTCGCTCCTGACTTTCTCGCGACGCGCCTCGGCCGACATGAGACGACGGGTGGGAATCGCTCTCGGCGGATCCGGTGTCCCCGTTGACGCCTCGACCTTCCATTCACTGGCGCTCAGGCTCTTGGAGGCAGGCAACGGGGGCGAGCGCCCGATCCCGTTGACCCCACCGGAACAGGTGTCGTTGGTGGCCGACCTCCTCGTCAAGGAGAATCCGGATAGCTGGCCTGTGACCTATCGCGGGATCCTCACCACACGGGGCTTCGCCTCCGAGATCGCCGACTTCCTCACCAGATGCTCGGAGCGACTCCTCTCCCCCGCTGATCTCGAGCAACGAGCCATGGAGCGCGCCGACTGGCGGGGGATCCCGGGTCTGTTTCTTCGATATCGGGAGTTGCTCGAGAACCTGAAGAGAACCGACTACGGCACCCTGCTGGTTTCGGCGGTCGAGATGCTCGCCACCCCCGGGGGCCAGGAGCTTGCCGTCGGTTATCGCTATGTGATCGTTGACGAGTACCAGGACACCTCACCGGCCCAGGCCGAGCTGGCGAGATTGCTCGCGGAGAGCCACGGCAACATCACCGTCGCCGGAGACCCCTACCAGTCGATCTACTCGTTTCGTGGCGCCGAATTGAGGAACATCGCCCAGTTCGCCGATCGACACCCTGACCTGACCCGAATCGTCCTCGACCAGAGTCTTCGGGTCCCCGCCGAGATACTCGAATCCGCTCTCCGGGTGGTCTCTTCAGGTGAGTTGCCGGGATCAGCGGGCCCGGTTCGCCCGGCCGAGCACCGGGGCCGGGTCGATGCCCACGTCTTCGATCAGGAAACCTCCGAAGCCGATTGGATCGCCCGCGAGGTCGAGCATGTGGTCCGGGTCGAAGGAATAAGACCTTCTGCGGTTGCGGTGTTGGTCCGATCCAAACGGGAGTTGATCAACGAGCTGAGTCGGGCGCTCGATCGTCGGTCGATACCCCACGACTCCCCCGACTCCCGGCTCGTCGACCATCCGGCGATTCGGGTCTTCGACGATCTGGCCCTCGTCGCCGCCTTGGAGGGAGGCGCCCGGGTGGCCACCCCTGGAGAGCGAGCGGATGCCGACAGGGCGATGCGAAGGATCCTCCTCGGTCCGTTGGTCTCCCTGAGTCTGGGTCAGGAGCGGGCCATGCTCAGGGAGCGCCGGAGGACCGGGGGCTCTTGGGCCCACATCGTTTCCACCAAGTTGCCCGAGCGGGCAGATCTCGCGGAGTTGCTCGCCGACCCGGCCTGGGCCACAGCCAAGCCGGCCACCGACGGGTTCTGGGAGGCGTGGAATCACATTGAGGGAGTAGACCGCCTCGTGGCGGATCCCGACCGCAAACTCTGGCGGCTCGCCGTCAGTGCTTTCGCCCAGGTGCTCGGCCGCCAGGCGGAGCGGGACGACAATGTCACCCTGGCCCGCTTCTTCGAGATGACCCAAGACGAAGGATTCGAGTCCGAGCCACTCCTCGCCTTCCGGCCTCACGAAGACCGGGTCACCCTGACCACGCTCCACCAATCCAAGGGGCTGGAGTTCGACGTGGTCTTCATCGCCAATGCAGTCGAGGGCGTGTTCCCCGACTTGCGCCGGAGCCGCCGCATGCTCCGACCCGAATTGCTGTCGCCGGAGCGGACCACCGACGCCTCGGCCCAGCACCTGTTCCAGGTCCAAGAGGAGATGCGTCTCGCATACACCGCGATGACCCGGGCCCGATTGCGGGTGGTGTGGACCGCCACCGGTGCCGGGGTCGACCAGGGCGAGCATCGCCCCTCTCGATTTCTGGTGGCGGCATCGGGAGTCGAGTCGCTCTCGGATCTCGGTCGCCCGGTCGACGACGAACGAGACGCGGTGACTTTGATCGAAGCGGAAGTGGCGATGCGCCGCACCTTGTTCGACCCGGAGGAGACAGCGGCTCACCGGCTTGCCGCCGCCCGGGTTCTCGGCTCTCCGCCCGAGACGTGGTGGGAGCCGTCGGCATTTGCCGGAGTCCGAGAGCCGGGACCAGACCAGCCGATTGTCGGCGAGAGCTTTCGGCTGTCACCTAGTCAGGCCGACTCCTATGCCACCTGTCCCCGCCGTTACGCCCTCGAGCGCAGGCTCCGACTTGGTGACGCCGGATCGCCATGGGCCCGATTTGGCACCCTGGTCCATACCGCGATGGAGAGGGCGGAGGCCGACGTGATCGGCACCGGGAAGTCCCATGCCGACCTCTCGGATGCGCTCGACCATTTGCGAATCGTCTGGGACGAGGATGCCGACTTCGGGACCCCGGAGTTGAACGCCGCCTGGCTGCGTCAAGCCGAAACCGGCCTCACCAAGCTCTACACCCTGTGGCCCAGCCCCGACGGCGCCCCGATCGGTCTCGAGGTGAAGGTTGAAGCTGTGATCGACGGCATCGAGTGGATGGGCCTGGTCGATCGTCTCGAGCGGACCCCTGACGGTCTCAAGGTCGTCGACTACAAGACATCGAAGAGCGCCGCTTCCCTCGAGGAAGGCAGAAGCTCGATCCAACTCGGGTTCTATGCGTCGGCGGTCGCCGCAGCCTACGGAGAGCCGGTAGTCGGGGCCGAGATGTGGTTTCCCAGAGTTGACACCAAGGGGCTGACCACCCGGGCCTTCGACATGGATCGCATCGGGGAGATCGAAGAGGAGATGATCCAGATCACCAGGTCGATCCGGTCGGAGGATTGGGAGCCCCGGGTCGGCGATGGCTGCAAGAGGTGTGATTTCAGGAAGTCGTGCCCCGCATGGCCCGAAGGGAAGGGGGCGTTCCTGCCATGACCTCGTTGATCCCGAGCCCCGAGCAGGCGGAGGTTCTGGCGCTGGGTCTCGACACGATCCGGATCCGGGCCGGAGCCGGGACCGGCAAGACGACCACAGTGGCGATGGTGATCTCCAACCTCATCGCCAACCACTCCCTCGACCCGGAGCGCATCCTCGGGATCACTTTTACCAACAAGGCGGCAGCCGAGCTTGCCGATCGGGTCCGCTCATCCCTCGCCGGAAAAGTCGACGAAGGGCGCCAAGTGGAAGTCCACACCTATCACGGGTTTGCGGCCCAGGTTCTGTCCGAGTTCGGGGCCCTGGCCGGGGTCGACAACCGGGTCAAAGTCATCACCCCCACCTTCTCCCGACAGATCCTGTCCGAGACGTTCAATCACACCAGCTATCAACACCTCGACATCACCAACATCACGACCCTGGACAAGATCCGCGGCCTCGGAGACCGTCTCGGAGACCATCTTCTCGAGCCAGAAGACGTGCTTTCCCAGATTCATCCTCAGGACGAGATCTGGGATAGCCGCATCGAGATGCTGGAGACGTTGGTCAGATATGGCGAGGACAAGAGGCGTCTCGGCGTCGTCGACTACGGCGACCTGGTGACCTTGTCCACGAGGATCCTGGGCTCTTTTCCCGGGCTGGCCGAGGAGATACGGAGCCGGTATCAAGTTGTGGTGCTCGACGAGTATCAGGACACCAATCCCGGGCAGCGGGTCCTGCTCACCTCCATCTTCGGAAACGGATTCCCCGTGATCGCAGTCGGCGACGAAGACCAGACGATCTATGAGTGGCGGGGGGCCTCATCAGAGAATTTCGAGCTGTTCCCCATGCATTTTCGAGGCGTCGACGGCCAGCCGGCCCGGGACCGGAGCCTCACTCTCAACCGACGCTCGGCGCAGACCATTCTCGATGTCGCCAACGAGATCCGACTCCAGGCGAACCCGGACGCCGAGCTGCTCCAAGCAGAGGACCCCGAGAAACAGGGTGAAGTGATCACCTACTGGGCTGGAGATGCCCTCCGAGAAGCCGACTGGATCGCCCGACGTCTCGAAGAGCTCCATGACGGCGGGGTCCCCTACTCCGAGATGGCGGTCCTCTTCCGCAAGAACAAGGATTTCGCGGTGGTGGTGGACGCGATGGCACGGAGTGGGATCCCGGTCGAAGTGGCCAACCTCGGAGGTTTGCTGTCGGTGCCCGAAGTCGCCGAGCTTCGATCCTGGCTGACCGTGATCGAGCGGCCGGAGAACTCAGCCGCCCTGGTCGAGATCCTCTTCGGCTCGCGTTATCGCCTGGGCCTGGCCGATATCGCACCCTTGAGCCGCTGGGTCTCCGACGCCGAGCCGGTCCGGGACCAGGAGGAGGAAAGCCCGATCACCCTTCTCGAGGCGATCGAGGAGATCGATCAGATTGCAGGGATTCGCGCCGATGCCCGCTCCTCGCTCAAGCATTTCCTCGAGGTGTACCGGACACTGCTCACGGAGAGTCAGGGGATGAGCCTGGTAGAGATCTGCCGTCTGGTGCTGGATCGGACCCGGGCCTGGCAGGACATCGAGGCTCTCCCGGCAACCAACAGACTGACCGCCCGATTGAACCTCCATCGCCTTCTGGATCTCGCGGAGGATTGGAGCCCGTTGACCGGCCGCCCTTCCCTGGGGGCCTTCCTCGACTATCTGGAAGCCATGGAGGGTGAGCCCGCTGAGGAGCTCGACTCCGCCCATCTCTCGGGCGAGGACGCAGTCACCCTGGTAACTGTCCACCGCGCCAAGGGTCTGGAATGGGACGTGGTGGCGATCCCCGCAATAACCGACCAGAACTTCCCGAGCAAGGCGCGCCAGCACCCCGACCCGGCGAAGTTCGCCGAGTACCTTCCGATTCAGTATCGCATCGACACCGCCCTGGCCGATATGCCGGATGACCAAAAGGCGCGGACCGAGTACCTCAAGGCAAGGAACGACATCCAGGAGTGGCGGACCGCCTACGTGGCAGCCACCAGGGCCCGATCCTTGCTAATGGTCACCGGGGCCTATTGGTACGGGCTTCCGGAGCCCAGCGTCACCCCCAAGAAACCGTCGCCGCTCTTCGAACTGGTCGAGTCCCATCCCGCGTCGCGCAGTGCCGGCCACGAGCCGTTGCCGGACCGGCCGGCGCTCTTGCGCCGCGTGCCCGACGCAGCTGTACCAGACCCCGTTTTCACCGGCGGCTGGAATGGCGGGTTGCGTTCTGCGATCACAGACCATGAGGCGATGACCCGTCGCGCCGACGAGCTGGGGGTCAGCGCCGCCTACGAACAACGGGTGACCGAACTGGTCGAGACCCTGTTCGACCTGGCTGCCACCGAGCAACTCCCACAGTCCATCCCGGATCAGAGAACGGTCTCGGTCACCGGCCTAGTCACCTACGCCCAATGCCCGAAGCGCTTCTATTGGTCGGCGGTGGACCTGCTGCCGCGAAGACGGAGCCCTTCCGCAGTGGCCGGGACAGAGCTGCATCGTCGGATCGAGCTCCACCAACGCGGTCAGGTTCCTTTCGAGCAGCTTTCCGAAGACCTCTACGACGTGCCTGACGAGCTGGCGGGTGAGGGTGGGTTCAAGGCTTTTCGCAACTCGCGGTTCTCCGAGCGCCCGGCCGCCATGGTCGAGGCGCCGTTTGAGATCCTTGCCGGTGACAACTATCGGGTTCGGGGCAGGATCGATGCGGTCTACATCGACGATCGCCATTGGGAGGTCGTCGACTTCAAGAGCGGGCGACCAAGCGCCGACCCTTCCCGAATCGTCCAGCTCCAGTCCTATGCAATTGCGGCTTCCGATGTCGACTTCGGGCATCCCGCCCCGGAGGAGCTCGAAGTCACCTTTGCCTATCTGGGTGGTGGCCTCGTCGAGAGCACATTTCGAGCCGACTCCGAATGGGTCGACAAGGCGAGGTCGGACATCGCCGCACTCACCGGGTCGATTGACGACAAGGTCTTCGTCGAGACTCCCGGAGAGTGGTGTCACTCCTGTGACTTCCTCCGGTTTTGCGGTCCGGGAACGGCCTGGGTCGGCGAGTGAGCGTCCTCGGGACGGCCGTGCTCGGCTATCTGATCGGGTCGTTGCCGAGCGCAAACGGCCTGGCCCGGCTTTGGGGAGTGGACCTCCGCACTTCGGGGTCCGGCAACCCCGGGGCCAACAATGCCCGTCGTGTTGGCGGCTACACCCTCTTCCTTCTGGTCCTGTTCGTCGAGGTCTTGAAGGGAGTGCTGGCTGTGGTCGTCGGGCAGTCTCTGGCCGGAGACCTGGGGGCGGTAGTAGCCGGGTCAGGTGCGGTGGCCGGCAACGTCTACAACGTCTGGTACCGGTTCCGTGGCGGCAAAGGGCTCGGGATCACACTCGGGGTCCTCCTGGCCGCATGGCCCACCGTCACCCCGGTGTTGCTCGTGATACTCGGCCTCGCTTCCGCGGTCACTCGTTCCTCCGGCATCGGGACCCTGATCACCCTGGCTTGCCTGATCGCGGCGACTTTGACATGGGAGCCGTTCGGGTTGGGCACCGGCTGGGGAGTTGAGGATCTGACGACCCTTCTGGTCCTGGGCCTGGGGATCCCTCTGCTGATCTGTCAGCGACACTGGGTGGATGCCAGGGCTCGTCTCAGAGCACCCGCCCCTCTCTGACCTCGAGCACCAGGGTCACCGGCCCGTCATTGACCAGTGACACTTCCATTTGCGCCCCAAATCTCCCGGTCAGGGTCGGGACTCCGTTGTCGACGAGACGCTGTGCCAGCCTCTCTAAGACAGACGCGGCCAGGTCCGGATCGGCAGCTTCCGTGAACGACGGACGCCGGCCCCGCCTGGCATCTCCCAACAAAGTGAACTGGCTGACGACGAGCACCTCACCGCCGGCTTCGAGAATCGAACGGTTCATCAACCCTTCGCCATCGGCAAACACCCGAAGCCCGGAGATCTTGTCCGCGGCCACTTCAGCATCGACCACGTCGTCACCGGTGGCGACTCCGGCCAGGACCAACAAGCCAGGGCCGATCGCCGCGACCAAATCGTCAACGACGCTGACGGCCGCTTCGGACACGCGCTGCAACACGAGCCTCACGGGGCGGGATTGTGGCACCCAAATAGAGTGGGCCCGTGTCCCCCAAAGACCACGACCCGGATGAGCTCCTCACCGGCCCTCCAGGGTCGAGATCCCTCTATCTCATCGATGCCGCATCGGACTATGAGGCCGCCTTGTTGGAGCAGTGGCTGCGCAGCCAGATCAGTGGCCGGCCTGACTCGGTGAGAATCGCCTCCTCCCGAAGAGGGTGGGGTGGGGACGACGAGAGCCTGACCCACCGCCTGGAGTCCGGAGACGATCTTTACCTGATCCCGGTTCGGGTCGTGTGGATGGCCCCCAAGAAGAAGGTTGGCCATCGATCGGTGCGCTGGACCGATGTCTTTCAGCCCGGGGATCCCAGAGACCCCCATGGCCTGCGCGCCAGGTGGATTCGCAACCTGCGTCGGAACCGGGTCCGGCTCATCGCCGCCCGCGGCGCCTACTCCTCCGAGATCGCGGCCGACTACGAGGTTTCCGGGCAGGTCGATCCGTTGTCCAGCTACGTGACCAGACGGGCATGGAGCGTCCTCGATCGGGCTGAGCGCAAATTGCGGGGCAATCGCTACAAGATCCCCCGCTTCGTCCCCGAGGCGATCCTCTCCCGCAAGGAGTTCCTCGATGCGATCGACCAGATCTCTCAGGAGACCAATACCGAAATCGAGGCCGGGCGGGCCAAGGCCGAGCGATACCTGCGAGAGATCGCTGCCACCCACTCACCGTATGTCATCGACCTGATCGCCAATGGCATCCACAAGCTCTACAGCCAGGGCTACGGCGGGATCCGCTACGACCAGGATCAGGTGCGCAGAGTCGCCGAGCTGGGTCAGGAGCACCCGGTCATCTTCCTTCCCTCGCATCGCTCCAATCTCGATCGGCTGAGTCTCCAATTCATGCTCTGGGAAAACGATCTCCCTCCCAACCACACCGCGGGAGGGATCAATATGAACTTCTTCCCGATCGGCCCCCTGATGCGGCGCACCGGAGTCTTCTTCATCCGGAGGAGCTTCAAGGACAACCGCCTCTACAAGGCCGTCCTCAAGGGATATCTGGACTATCTGATCGAGAAGCGATTTCCACTCGAGTGGTACCTGGAGGGGGGCCGGTCCAGGTCCGGGAGGCTCGGAGCCCCCCATTTCGGCCTCCTCAGTTACGTGGTTGACGCATTGCGACGGGGAAAGACCGACGACATCGAATTGATCCCGGTCTCCATCGCCTACGACCAGATCCAAGACGTCCCGGACTACGCCCTCGAGGCCCAAGGCAAGGGGAAGCAGAAGGAGTCGCTGGGTTGGCTTCTCCGTGCGGTCAAATCGCTGCGCCGACGGTATGGGGACATTCACATCCGGTTCGGAGAGCCGGTTTCGGTGGCGGCAGGACTGGCCGCCATCGATCCTGAGGACGAGGCCTCGATCGGCCTCCAGAAGCTCGCCTTCGAGGTCATGTATCGGATTGGCCGGGTGACTCCAATCACCCCCACCGCACTTGTGACGGTCGCCCTGCTCTCCGCGCGGGGCAGCGCCCGCAATGCCGAACAGCTTGCCGACGAATGCAGCAGCCTCTCAGAGTTCGTGCTGGCCAGGAGCCTCCCCATCACCGAGACCCTCGACCTGGCCGATCCCGCCCACGTGACGGCCGTTCTCGACTGGCTCGCTGAGCACGGGAATGTCTCGAGCCACGCGGCCGTCGGGCGGAGGGTCTTCTGGCTCGACGAGGAGCAAATGGTCCGCATCGCCTACTACCGCAACGTGATTGTGCACTTCTTCGTCCCCCGGGCCCTCGCCGAGATGGCGCTCACCGGCCTCATCGGCGCCGGCGATCTCAGTGCGGCCGATTTCGACGAGACCATCCTCGAGCTCCGGGACCTACTCAAGTTCGAGTTCTTCTTTCAGGAGAAACAGGAGTTTCTCGATTCGGTCTCCGCTGACCTCGAACTCGACGTCCCCGACTGGAGGACGAGTCTCGTGGCCGACGGTGCGGCCCAGGTTCTCTCCAAGATGGGCCTTCGGGTCTCCCAGTGGGCCGTGCTCCCTTTCCTCGATGCCTATCAGATCGTTGGCGACGAGCTGGAGAGCTCCCGTGGGTTCAACGAGAAGGCATTCCTGAAGGCATGTCTGGATCGAGCCCGCATGTATCGCATCGAGGGCAAGCTGATCTCGGGTGAGAGCGCGAGCCTCGTGATGTTCAAGTCGGCCCTAGCCCTCGCCGACAACCGAGAGCTCCTCACTGGTTCGGGTGACATCGGTCACCGACGACAGCTCTTCGCCGCAGAGATCCGAGAGGCCCGAGAGCTGGCTGCAGCCGTCCTCTGACAGAGTCAGGGACGGGTCCCCCAACGTCGGCGAGCGTCTTCGATCAACTCCTGCGAGGTCTTGGGCCGGCTCGACCCCGGTGCCTGCCCCGTGTCAGCGGATATTGGGATCTTCTTACCGGGTTGGGCAGCCACCTCGATCGATTTGTCCCGCGCTTTCTCAGGGACGGCGATAGGCCGCTGTGGTGTCGGTGCGCTCGTTGCGATAGGACGGGGGGTCTCGTAACCGGTATCGGTTCGGGGCAGGATCACCGGCGTGGGAACCGGTTCTCGAGCAACGTCCGGCTGGACGGGATCCTCGACGCTCCGAGCCCGTTTCCGAACCGACCTCCCAACTCCGATCAGGATGAAGGCGGGGAGGATCGTTCTTCCGATGGCCGAGGCGATCGACCCCGACAATCCGAGAGCTTGGAGTGCACCCAAACCCCAGAGCACCGAGAAAATCAGCCAGATCGAGCCGATCCATGACATGAGCCTCCCCAGCGCAGCCGCTGGGCTCTGCTCACGATCAGTCATGCCCCACATCCATCATTCAGGCCCGCGTCAGAACGACGCGAAGCCTCCACGACGCCAGCACCAGGAGAACCGCGGCGTAAGCGAGGAGAATCCCGAGCTCGGGAAGTATGTCGAGCACGGTGCCATCCCTCCGGACCAGTTCGGCGAACCCGTCGAGCGCCCAGGCATGAGGGGTGATGTGGGCCACCTTCTGCATCGTCGGGGAGAACAGCTCCACCGGCAGCATGCAACCGCCGAGAGCGGCTAGACCCAGGCTGAGGACGACCCCGATCCCGCTGGCCTGGGCGTCGTTGCTGAAGACCGCACCCATCAGCATCCCGGCACCGGCCCCCACGGCCGAGAACGTGATCAAGATCAGGAGGGCTCCCAAGGGGTCACCCCAATCAACTCGAAATATCAAGAAGGTGGCGAGGATGATGTAGAGGCCTTGGACCATGGCCACCGCCCATCGCCCGGTGCCTTCTCCGATCACGATGGTCCTGGTCGACGTGGGCGTTGACAGCATCCGGCGGGAGATTCCGAGCTGGCGGCTCAGAATCAGCGCTGCCGACCCGGCGAGCGCGGTGAGGAAGACGAAGAGGATGAGTTGGGATGAAGCTCCGAGGTCGAAGCGCCCGAGGGTGGATGGGAACAATGCCTCGCCTACGGCAGTCACTACGGTGCCCAGTCCTGGAGCGGCCGCTTGCTGCGTCCTGGCCACCGCGAGTGCCTCTTCGAACGAGGCTCCCGTCTTCTCCATTGCGAATTGGGCTGCGGTCACCGGCGTCATCACCTCTGAGACTGCTGCCGCGATCACCTGCTGGACCTGAGGGCCGAAGCCATCAGGTCGGGAGACGAACCCGATGTCCACCTGCTCGCCCGCCTCGACCTTTTCATCCATCCCGCCAGGCAGAAACAATCCGGCCTGGGCGCTCCCAGCCTCCACCGCCGAAATCAATTCCTCTTCAGTGGCGAAATGAATGACTTCGAGGCTGTCGTCGGACTCGACGGCTTCGACCACCGCGACAGCCAGTTGATCGTTATCTGCCTGATAGAGCCCGATCACTGGATCGAAGTCACCACCGAACTGGGCGCCGATGAGAAGGATCAATGCCAGCGGGAAGATGAAGACGAAGAAGATGTTGGAGCGTTCCCGGAGCATCCGTCGCACGTTCGACCCGGCGATGGCGAACACCTTCATGTGGTGATCCTCCGACGAAGCAGAGCCCACGCGATGCTCCCCAGGACCACGGCGAAGATGAGGAGCGCACCAACCGAAGGCAGGACAGCAGTCCATTCCGCGCCACCCGAGATATCGGCCAAACCGCGCATGAACCAGGCATGCGGGGTGAGAAAGGTGAGTTTGCTCAGGAAGTCGTCACCCTGGCCGATGGGAAAGAAGGTCCCACCGAGCATTCCCAGGACGACGGCGATTATGGCCCCGAGGTTTCCCGCCCCCTCCGCCGTCTGAGCCACGCTTCCCACCAATCCCATGATGGCTACCGCGGAGAGGACGCCGGCCAGGATGAGGAGGATCACACCCAGCGGCGGCCCCCAGGTCGCACCCAACAAGTAGCGAGTGGCCAGGATCAGGACACCAAGAGAGATGATCCCGAGCCAGGAGGAGAGAAGGGCCTTGGCCGTGATGACACTGGTTCGACGGATCGGGGCCGCCAGCAACCGGGCCATCGTGCCGTCACGCTGCTCCTCAAGGAGGCCGATCACTCCGAACTGGACGGTGAAAAAGAGAAAGAACACAGCCATGCCGGCGGAGAAATAGGTTGTGGCGTCGAGTTGGCGGACCTCGGTGTCGACGGTGCTGATCCGATAGGAGGGGTCTTTTGCCGCGGCTTCCTCCCCCCAAGTCGCCACTTCAGGGGGTGGCGGCCCGTCCAGCAAGCCGACCGAGGTCGCAACCGAGAGCTGGACCCCGGCCAAACCGGCCCCGAATTGCTCAGCTATCGACGCTGCGATCTGAGTCGCGGTCGGGGCGTCGATATTGCCGACGATGCGGATATCGAACTCCTCCCCGGCGAGGGCCGCCGCCTCCATGCCCGGATCGACCAGGTAGTAGGCATCGATCTCACCCTCGTCGACCGCAGTCTCGGCGCTGGCGGCGTCCTCGAAGTCGGTGACCGTCAGCACCTCATCGCTCTCGATTTCGGCCAGGATGCCCCCAAAAGCTCGGGAGATCTCAGAGTCGTCGAGATCGACCAGACCGAAGCGGAGGTCCAGCGATTCGCCGCCCAGGGCACCTCCGAACACGAAGTTGAAGATCACGGCCAGTACCAACGGGGCGAAAATCCCGAGGATGAACGCCGAACGGTCCCGGATCCGAAGTTTGAGGTCCTTGGTCGCGATCTGGGTTGCTGCGCCCACGTCTAGTCCCGCAGCGCCTTGCCCGTTACGTGGAGGAACACGGCTTCGAGGTTGGGCTCCACCACCTCGACCCCGGTGATCACCGCGCCGGCGGCGCCAAGCCGGCTCAACAGCTCAGGCAGCAAACTCGACGCCTCGTCGGCCAGCACTTCGAGGCCATGATCGGATTGACTGGCCCCAAAGACGCCTTGGATCTCACTGGCGACCTGAGCCGCCCGGGAAAGATCGCCGGTGGCCGTGATGGCGATCCGGTCCCTTTCACCCACCATCGACACCAGCTCCCGCCGGGTGCCTTCGGCCTTGATGGTTCCTTCGTCGATGATGGCCACCCGGTCACAGAGACGCTCCGCTTCCTCCATGTAGTGGGTGGTGTAGAGGACTGCCATTCCCTCGGCGGAAAGACTCTCCACCGACTCGAGGATCGAGTTCCGGGACTGGGGATCGACGCCCACCGTCGGCTCGTCGAGGATGAGCAGCTTGGGTCGATGGAGGAGCCCGATGCCGATGTTCAGCCGCCGCTTCATCCCCCCCGAGAACTCCTTGGTCAGGTCATCCTTGCGATCGGTGAGCCCGATGACTTCGAGGACCTCTTCGACCCTTGTCGACAGTTCGTCGCCTTTCATGCCGTAGAGACGCCCGAAAAAGGTGAGATTCTCGGTGGCGGTGAGGTCGGGATAGATGGCCAGATCCTGAGGGACCAACCCGATCCTTTCTTTGCCGGCGACGGACGAAGGCGAGATCGGAGTACCGGCGACGACGATCTCGCCGGCGTCAGGCTCGAGAAGGCCGGCGATCATCGAGATCGATGTGGTCTTACCGGCCCCGTTTGGGCCAAGGAGACCGAATGTCTCCCCTTCCTCGATCGAGAAGCCGACACCGCCCACCGCAGTGAGATCGCCGAACCGCTTGACCATGCCAGTGGCGGAAAGAACGGTTGCCAAGGTCGATGTCCTGTCGTCGCTTAGCGGAGCACCCTACCGATGCTGAGAGCAACTGCAGTCGCCTGACCTGTGGTGGGCTCCGCACAGCAGAACCAACTTTCAGTGAGGCGGGGCGCAGCTGGTCCCCACCCGGTGAGAGGACCGAGATCGACCCCGGATCTATGGCCGATAGCCATCCGCATCGCGACGAGAGTCTCTCTGCGATCGGTGTCGCCGTCGGAAGCCTCAGCTGCGATCACATCGAGCTCCTTGTGGAGCAGCTCCGTGCCGGCGTGCTCGAACTCCCAGGCCCAGGTGAGGGCCTCGGGCTCATATCCCGAGAGAAATGGAGTGACGGCGGGATGCCCCTCGAGCAACGAGCCCTCGGGGATGAGGAGCTTGATGGCCAGTTGCACGGGGTCGGTCGCCGACCACAACTCGTGGCGATCGAGAAATTCCACCAGTCGCGCCAGGTCCCCGGGATGGGTCCAGGGAAGAAAAGGGAGCCAGGTGGGCCGAACATGGATCCCAGCTTCCCGGAGGATCCGCACCGCGGCGCTCATGTCGTCCACGGTGTGGTTCTTGTCGAGAATCCCGAGGGTGTCCTCGTCCACACTCTCGAACGCACTGACCACGAACAGGACACCGAGTTCGGACATCTCGGGCCAATGCGTGCGGTGAGCGAGGACATGCTCGACCTTGACCGTCACGTCAAAGGTCAACTCCGGATGGGCGGCATGAGCGGCACCCAGGACATCCAGGCTGTATCGGGGCGCATTCATGAAGTCGGGATCGGAGAAGGTCACGTGTCGAACTCCCCCGGCCACCAGTTGTTCGATGTCCCCCAGCACCGGCTCCAGGCCCACCAATCGGATTCTCCCGTCGTAGACCACGGGTATCGGGCAATGACGGCATCGATGGCGACACCCGTGGGTGGCCTCGACCGCAGCTGCCAGACGAGACTCCCCGCCCCATTCCAAGCGCGCATATCCCTCGTGTGGCGGAAGCATGCTCCGGTCGGGAATGACTGGAGCCGACCGTTCCAGATTGACCACGACCCCACTCCGCGGCACCCGACCTTCGGCGAGCGCCCGGGCCCAAGCAACGAGCTCGGTGACGTACTCGCCGGCGATCACCAGATCGGCGACCGGGCCGACAGTCCACTCCCGGCCAACGGCTGCATATAGCCCGTAAAAGGCAACCGGGAGCTCGGGGCGGGCCTGTCTGACCTTGAGCGCAAGGTCGGTGGCCAGTCTCATTGCGGTGTGCATTGGAACTGAGAAGGCGACCGCATCGACTCGATCGAGCAGCACCTGGTCCATCTGCCCAACTGTCAGATCCAACGTTTCGATTTCGATGCCGGCTGCGGACAACTCGGCGGCGGGGAGCGCCAGGTGAATCGGCTGGTGACCGAGCTCGTAGGTGGAAACCAGCAGGAGGCGCACGCCTGGAGTCTAAGGACCGTGAGTCGGTAGCCTTTTCCCGATGGGAGAGTATGTC